>JANOCM010000571.1:0-6418 GCA_031412175.1 Alphaproteobacteria bacterium | reverse complement strand
TTCATCACGTCAACGCGGCGGCCGCCGATCGTTGAGCGTCCGGTCGAGCCATTCGTCGTTCAATTGCGGCGTGTCGCCATTGGCCGCTTCGGGCGCCTGTTCCGGCACCGCATAGGGGCTTTCGGGCAGAGGCTGCTGGATGTTGCCCGGCACGATCGGCCGGCCATCGGCGCCGACTTCGGTCGCATCGGGCGCCATGCCTTCGCTCAGGCCATAAACCTGGTCGTCAGGCTCGATGATCGGTTCGCCGGTGTCGGTGTCGGTGACCAGCGGTTCCGGGGGTGTGCCGCCGATGGTGCGCGCCATATATTGCGCAAAGGCACGCGCCGGGGCGCGGCCGCCCGCCAGGCCGGCGACGCTGCGCGCATCGTCGCGCCCCATCCACACGCCGGTGGTCAGTTCGTTGGTAAAGCCGAGGAACCAGCCGTCTTTGTTGCTGCTCGTGGTGCCGGTCTTGCCGGCCAGCGGCCGCCCGATTTGCGCGGCCTTGGCAGTGCCGGTTTCAACTGCCGCCTGCATCAGTTCGGTCATCTTGGCGGCGACGAACGGCGCGACGATCACCCGCGCCGCCTCGGGCTCACGTTCGTAGAGCACCTTGCCCGATCCGGTGACGATGCGGGTGACGGCATAGGGTCGCGCCTCGGTGCCGCCGGCGGCGACGGTCGCATAGGCCTGCGTCATTTCGAGCAACGTCACGTCCGACGCGCCCAGCGCCATCGCCGGCTGGCGGCTGATCGGCGTGGTGATGCCAAAGCGCCGCGCCATGTCGGCAACAGTGTCGAAGCCGACCCGCGCCGCCAGTTCGACGGCGACGGTGTTGATCGACAGCGCAAAGGCATCGCGGACGCTGACATTGCCAAGATAGCGGCCGTTGCTGTTGCGCGGGCTCCATTTGCCGATCGTGACGGCCTGGTCGACCACCATGTCGTCGGGGGTAACCCCGTCCTCGATGGCGGCGGCATAGACGAAGAACTTGAACGCCGAACCTGGCTGGCGGCGCGCGGCGACGGCGCGGTTATAGTTGGACTTCACATAATCGCGCCCGCCGACCATTGCCTTGACAGCGCCATCGCGCGCCAGCGCAACCAGCGCGCCCTGTGCGCCGGCGGGGGTCTCGGCTGCCAGCGCCGCTTCGGCATTGCGCTGGCCGGCGGGGTCGAGCGTCGTCGTCACTTGCAACGGCTCGACGGCTTCGTCGGTCAGGTTTTCGACTTCGGACAATACCCAGTCGGTGAAATAGCGCACGCTCGCCTTGCGCTCCTGCGGCGCGAACGCCAGCGTCGCCATGTCGGCGGTCGCCGCCTCACCGGGCGTGACGGCGCCCGAATCGACCATCGTGGCGATTACGGTCGACGCCCGCGCCCGCGCTGCATCGGCATCGGCCGAGGGGGCATAGCGCGACGGCGCCTTGACAAGGCCGGCGATGACCGCGGCTTCAGGCAGGCTGAGCGCTGTCGCCGAATGGCCGAAGAATTTGCGTGATGCGGCGTCGATGCCATAGGCGCCGCCGCCGAAATAGACGCGGTTGAGGTACAGCTCGAGCAGCGCTTCCTTGGTGAACTTGCGCTCAAGCGCCAGCGCCAGGATGATCTCGCGGCCCTTGCGGCCAAAGGTCTTGGTCGAGGTCAGGAAAACGTTGCGCGCCAGCTGCTGGGTGATCGTCGAGGCGCCCTGGACGTTGCGCCCGGCCTTGAAATTGACCACGGCCGAGCGCGCCATGCCGATCGGATCGATGCCCGGATGGCCGAAAAAGCGCCGGTCCTCGACTGCGATCATCGCGCCGGTCATCGTCTTGGGAATGCGGCCATACGGCAGCCATTCGCCGTAGCTCGGCCCCAGCGAGACCAGCACGCTATTGTCGGCGCCGCGGATTTCGACCGATTGGCCGTTCGGCGACCGCATCATCTCGTCGAACGTCGGCAGCGACGAATAGGTGATGGCGATCGCGGCGGCGAGCGCGATGACGCCGATCAGTCCGACGATGAAGGTGATTTTGGCAAGAACGCCGATGGCGCGCACGAAGCCATTGGGCTGGCGTCGGGGGGAGGGGGAGCGGGCCACGGACGGCGCAGATAGGCGGCAATTGCGGCGGTTACAAGGAAGCGGCAGGCGATTCCGTGGCGCATCCGGGGCAGCCGGGGTCCTTGGGCAAGCGGACGGTGCGCGTGCGGGCACCGAGCGCGTCGTACAGCACCAGCCGGCCGGCGAGGCTTTCGCCGAAGCCGGTGATTTCGCGGATGACTTCCAGCGCCATCATCGATCCGATGATGCCGGTCAGTGCGCCGATGACACCCGCCTCGGCACAGCTTTGCGCGTCGCGATCGAGTGCCCGGCCGACGAGGCAACGATAGCAGGGCAGAGTGTCTTCATGGCCGCGGAAGGTAGCGACCTGGCCGTCGAACGGCCCGACGGCGCCCGACACCAGCGGGATGGCCAGCGCCAGCGCCGCATCGGCGACGGCTGTGCGCGTCGAAAAACTGTCGCAGCCATCGGCAATGACGTTGTGGCCAGCAAGCAATTCGGTGGCATTGGCGATAGTCAGCCGGGTGGAAACCGGCGCGATGGCGACGTGCGGGTTGAGCGCATTTAGGCGTTCGGCGGCGGCGGCGACCTTGGCGCGGCCGGCGTCGGCGGTGGTGAATAGCACCTGGCGCTGCAAATTGCTGAGCGCCACGACATCGTCGTCGATGACGGTGACGCGCCCGACGCCCGCCGCCGCCAGATAGAGCAGGCACGGTGATCCCAGCCCGCCGGCGCCGATCACCGCGACATTTGCCGCCTTGAGCAGCGCCTGGCCGCGGCCGCCGACTTCGCGCAGCACGATATGCCGCGCGTAGCGATCGAGTTCGTCGTCGGAGAGGTCGGTCACGCGCCCGTCGAACCGAAGCCACCGGCGCCGCGATCCGTGTCGTCGAGTGATGTCACCACCACCAGCTGTGCCCGCGTGACCGCAGCGGGCACAAGTTGCGCGATGCGCATGCCGCGTTCGATCGTCACCGGCTCGGTGCCCAGATTGACCAGCAGCACCTTCACTTCGCCGCGATAGTCGCTGTCGATCGTCCCCGGCGCATTGGCCACCGTCAGTCCGTGCTTGAAGGCGAGGCCCGAGCGCGGGCGGACCTGGACCTCGAAACCAGTGGGGATCGCCATCGCCAGCCCGGTCGGCACCGCGGCGCGCGCGCCCGGCGCCAGCACCAGCGGTTCGGCGACGGCGGCGAGCGCATCCATCCCGACGGCACCGGCGGTGGCATAGGCGGGCAAATCGAGGCCCTCGCCATGCGGCAGGATCTGGACCGGGATCGTGATTTCACTTGGCATGTCTGAACTCGTCGATGATGCGACCGGTCAGGCGATAGGCGACCGTCAGTTTCGACGCCGGTCCCCAATCCTCGCTGCCGGCGCCGGTGACGAGGTGGACGTGTGTCTCGTCAGACCCGAAAACACCCTCGGATACATCGTTGGCGACAATCCAGTCGGCGCCTTTCTTGGCCAGCTTGGCGGTCGCATTTGCCAGCAGGTCGCCGGTTTCGGCAGCAAAGCCGATGACCAGCCGCGGCCGGTTCGCGGCATGGCCGGTCGTGGCGAGAATGTCGGGGTTTTCGACAAGCTCAAGTGCCGGCGGGCCATGATCGCCCTTCTTCAACTTGGCACCGGCGGCTTCCACGCGCCAGTCGGCGACGGCGGCGACCATGACGGCGATGTCGGGCACCATGAACTTGGTGACGGCCTGCGCCATTTCGCAGGCACTGGTGACGTCGACCCGATAGACACCGTCGGGCGTCGGCAGCGCCACCGGGCCGGCGACCAGAGTGACCGCCGCCCCGGCATTGGCGAGCGACGCCGCAATGGCAAAGCCCTGCTTGCCCGACGAATGGTTGCCGATGTAGCGCACCGGATCGATCGCCTCGTGCGTCGGCCCCGCGGTCACGATCGCACGGCGGCCGGAGAGCGGCAGCGGCGTGGGGTCGAGCATGTCCGCTATCTCGGCAACGATCGCCGACACCTCGGGCAACCGCCCCGGGCCGAACTCGCCGCACGCCATTTCGCCAACATCGGGTTCCATCACGTGCACACCATCGCCGCGCAGTGTCGTGACGTTGCGCTGGGTCGCCGGGTGCTGCCACATCCGGACATTCATCGCCGGCACCATCAGCACGCTGGTATCCGTGGCGAGCAGCAGCGTCGACGCGAGGTCATTGGCTTGGCCGGTCGCCGCACGCGCCATCAGATCAGCGGTTGCCGGGCAAACGACGATCAAGTCTGCGGCGCGGCTGAGCTGGATATGGCCCATGGTGGCCTCGTCCTCGAGATCCCACAACGACGTCCGCACCCGGTTTTCCGCGAGCGCACCAAGCGAGAGCGGCGTGACGAAGCGTGCGCCGTTTTCGGTCAGCACCGGCAGCACCTTGGCCCCGGCGCGCCGCAACTCGCGCACAAGTTCGAGCGATTTGAACGCCGCGATGCCGCCGCCGACGATGAGGAGGATGGTCTTGCCGTGCACGGCCACGGGTTTAGCCCGGGTCGGTGCCCATTGTCGAATGACGGTCAAGATAGCGCGCATAAAATGTCGTCGGCGCCATCGTGCCATCTGGCATCAGCGCATAGTCGCGGATTTCGCCGATCCGTTCCCAGCCGCAGCGTTCATACAGCCGGGCAGCCGCGCTGTTGCTGATCGTGTCGAGCACCAACGTCGTGCGGCCCAGTCGCCGCGCCTCGGCCTCTACGGCGGCGAGCAGCGCTGTGGCGAGCCCCTGCCGCTGCCAGGCGTGGCCGACGATCATCTTGGTGACATCGGCGCGGTGCAACTGGTTGGGTGGCGTCGCCAGCGCGAGCCCAACGGTGCCCGCGACTTGGCCGGCGTCGAGCGCGACCAGAGTGATCACGCAACGATCCGCCAGCCGAGCCTGCCAGAAGGCCAAGGCCTCGGCGACGTCGCAGCCGGCCATGAAGCCGATCGACGCGCCGCCGGCGACGGCCTCGGCCAATAACGCTGCCAGGTTCGGCAGCAGCGCGGAATCGGTGGCGGCGAGGCGGCGAATATCCATGGTGCAACCGTGCCGCCGACCAGTGCCCATGTCACGTGCGCCAATCCTGAACTGTCGAAGATAACCGTTTCGGGGCAGGTTTACGGATGAAACGAACCGCGTTAGCTTGTCGCAGGTAGGTTAACCGCTGGTCGCGATTTTGGCGCAACAAGGGAAGCGCAACCGGTCGGCACAACAGGGGAGAGTGACGACATGGATGAAGATTGGTCGATCGACGTCAGGAAATATGTTCCGGACGCGAGCGCCGCGGTTATTGCCGGCATCGTGCGCTATTGCGGCATCGCCTTGCGCAACCGCGATTCGTCGCTCGTCTCCTTTACCGATCCGGCCGAGACCGACCGGGTCCGCGAAAACTTCCTCAAGAAAAAGCTGGGTCTCACCGATCCCGACACGACGCTCGATGGCGCAATTGCCGCCGTGGGTGAGCGCATGAGCGGCGATCCGACACGCAACCGCGTCACGGTCTGTTATCTGCTCGCCGAACATTTCGGCAAACTTGGCCTGTTCGGCAGCACCGAGGCTGCTGCCGCGCCGCTGCCGTTGATGGCCGCCGCTGCGGCGCCGGTCGCCGCCGCTGCGGCTGCGCCGGCACACCGCAAGGGCGCCGGCTGGTGGCCCGCCGTACCGCTGCTGCTGCTTGTGTTGTCGGCGCTGGGCATCTTATGGCTGATTACGTCGAAGCGTCCGGCTGCCGTGGCGCCGGCACCGGCCGTCGTCGAGGCCGCACCGGTCGCGGCACCCGTTGCCGAGCCTATCCCGGAAGGCGCCGGCATCACCACCGCGGTGGTGGAGGGCAAGCCGATGGTGTCGATCTATTTCGATACCGCCAAGTCCGACATCTACCCCAATTTCGAAGCCCGCACCGAGGAACTGCGGGCGTATCTGGCGGCGCATCCCGATACGCATCTGCAGCTGTCGGGCTTCAACGATCCGCGCGGCAATGCCGAATTCAATGCCCAGCTGTCCAAAAGCCGGGCCTTCGCGGTGCGTGACGCGCTGACCAAGCTCGGCGTGCTGGCGACGGCGATGGATCTGGTCAAGCCGGCCGACACCACGGACACGACCGATTCGCTCGCCGGCGCGCGCCGCGTCGATGTGACGGTCGAGGATGGCCCGGTGCCTGCTGCGGAAGCGGCACCGGCTGCGACACCTGAAGCAGCGCCGACAGCCTCGTAAGCAGGCGATTGGCACAGGTGAGCGGCGGCGGTGGATTTCACCGCCGCCGTTTTTTCTGATCGCATTTCCTGTCATCCCGGCGAAGGCCGGGACCCATGAACCACCGGCTGTCGGCACATAAGGGCAAAGTGCGGCCACGGCATGTGATTCATAGGTCCCGGCCATAGCCGGGCTGACAGGTGGCGATAAAGGGCAGC
>JANOCM010000570.1:0-3633 GCA_031412175.1 Alphaproteobacteria bacterium | reverse complement strand
ACGATGCCGGTGACGCGGTTGGCGGTCAGCGGCACATAGGCCAGCCGCACGCCGGCGTGGATGGTGAAATAATCCACGCCCTGTTCGGCCTGTTCGATCAGCGTGTCGCGATAGACCTCCCAGCTCAAATCCTCGGCGATGCCGCCGACCTTTTCGAGCGCCTGGTAGATCGGCACGGTGCCGATGGGGACGGGGCTGTTGCGCAGGATCCATTCACGGGTGTTGTGGATATTGCGGCCGGTCGACAGGTCCATGACATTGTCGGCGCCCCAGCGGGTCGCCCATACCATTTTTTCGACTTCCTCGGCGATGCTGCTGGCGACGGCGGAGTTGCCGATGTTGGCGTTGATCTTGACGAGGAAGTTGCGGCCGATCGCCATCGGCTCGGCCTCGGGGTGGTTGATGTTCGACGGGATGATGGCGCGGCCGCGGGCGATCTCGCTGCGCACGAACTCGGGGGTGACATAGTCGGGAATCTCGGCGCCGAAATCCTCGCCGTCGCGGATCTGGCCGGCGATTTGCGCGCGGCCGATATTCTCGCGGATGGCGACATATTCCATCTCGGGCGTGATGATCCCGCGGCGGGCATAGGCGATCTGGGTGACGGCGGCACCGCCTTTTGCGCGCCACGGCGTGCGGTTGACGTGGGGGAATTCGGGGGTGTCGGGCTGCTGCTTGCCGCCGAAGATGCCATTGTCCTCAGGGCGAACGTCGCGGCCGGCATAGCGTTCGCAATCGCCGCGCGCCTCGATCCACGGCAAGCGCAGCGCGGGGAGCCCGGCGGCGATATCGATGCGCGCGGTGTCGTCGGTGTACGGCCCGCTGGTGTCGTAGATGCGGACGGGTTCTTCCTTGGCGCTGGGTTCGAGCGCCACCTCGCGCATGGCGACGCGGATATCGGGGTACAATGTGCCGGCGACATGAATTTTCCGGCTGCCGGGCAGGGCGCCGGTGGTGACGGGCATTTCGATCTTGGAATTGATGTCGGCCATGTCGCTTACTCCACAATTCGGGAGCACGCGCGTTGCCGCGGCGCCCTCCCTACGCCGGGGTCAACCGGATCAGGTTCAGCGGGTCGCAGCGAGGAAGCTGCCTCTCAGCCGGTCGCTGCCGGCCCCCCGGGGACTGGCGGCATCATAAGCGCTGCCGGGGCAGCGTCAATTGCGGCAATCAGGCCGCGAGGGTGGGGGTGAGCGCGCGGCGGCGGCGGAGCATGGCGCCGGCGATACCGAAGCCGGCGATCAGCATCGCCCAGCTGCCGGGTTCGGGAACAGTGCCGATGCCGCGCTCGCTGAGTTCGATGACGATGGTGCTGGCGCCGTCGGTGAAGCCGGCGGTGCCGATGAGATTGATGAAGATATTGTCGTCGTTGAACGTCAGGTTCGAGGCACCGAAGCCGACGACAGTGGTGCCGGCGCCGACCGCCGCGTTGAAACTGTCGATCGTGCCGAACGCGTCCGAAACCCGGAAGCCGTTGAACGGTGTCGCGGCAGGCGGGCCGATGGTTCCGTTCCCGTCGACAAAGGGCGACGTGATGACGATCGACGTATCGGTGAACGACACCTGAAACAGGAACTGGTTGAAAATAGGCGAAAACAGCAGCGGCGCGTCGTTGACGGCGGTCGTGATGAACGGCCCGCCACCGGGGGTGACGGTATCGATATCGGGGAACAACCGCGCGACGCTGACCTGCTTGCCGGCCAGCAACGCCGCCGCCGGGGTGGCGCTGGCAAGGACCATCAGGGCGGCGATTGCGGCGATGCGGACCATGGCGCTCTCCGGTGGCGGCGGGACGTCTCGGATGACCGAAATTACCGCATCGTCAGGCCTGCCGCAACCGCCTCCAAAGTAGTATCCCCGGCGCCGTCAGAAGTCTTCGACGAGGCCGCGGTCGGTGCCGCAACGCCGATCCCAGAACCGGAAATACAGGCCATAGTTGCAGGTGTAGCGCCGGTGATGCGTTTCGTGATGGCTCGCCGTGATGATGTGGCGACCGAACCAGCCATCGACCCAGGCCTTGGGAAACATCTCCCACCCCATGTGGTTGGTGACGCCCATCACGGTCGCGACGGTCAGCACGACGGCGAGCGCGCTGATGTGGATCGGGATGACGAAGGCCAGCACCGGGATGACCAGCGCGCCCGACAGCGCCTCCCACGGCGAAAAGCTCATCGCCGCCCAGGCCGTCGGCGGTTTCGACGCATGGTGGACGGCATGGACACGGCCGAACAGCGCCGGGGCGTGCATCCAGCGGTGGGTCCAGTAGAACCAGCTATCCTGCACGAACAGATAGAGCGCGATGCTGGCGGGCCACCACAGCAGCGCGCCAACGCCGGCCAGATCGGTGCGGATCGCGGTGAGGCCGAACTCATGCCAGGCGGTCAGCATCAGGCCGGCGGGCAGGCCATAGATCAGCGCCGACACTATCGACCAGCGGATTTCGGCGCGCACCTGGCGGCGGCGGCGCACCGGATCGGCGGGGCCGGCGGTGATGCCGCGCCGCGCCGTCCACCAGGCAAAGCCGCCGCTGGTGGCGAAATAGCGCAGAATGACGATCGCCATGATCTGCGCGGTGCCGATGATCAGGGCCAGATAGTTTGTGCTCACACTGCCGTCCTTGCCCGCTGGCGCGGCGCTGTTCAAGGTGTCCGGTGTCGCGGGGGGTGCGACGTTCACCGCCGGCGTCGCGAAAAAATCATATGGAATCGCAAGTCGTTTGCCGTAAACCCTGCCGTGGCAACTGTCGGGGGACATGCGGACGATGCGGATCGGTGAACTTTTGGTCGCGGCGCGGATGGTGACGCCGGAACAGATCGATACGGCGTTGCAGCTGCAGCAGACGGAAGGCGGCCGTATCGGCCAGAAATTGATCGATATCGGCGCCATCGACGCCGCCGCGCTGGAAAAATTCTCGCACCAGATCCCGCGCGCACCGGTGTCGATCGCCGAAACCGGCATCAGCGAGACCGAATTGCTCAACCTGCTGCTGAAGACGATCCTGTCGGGCGGCCTCGAAACGCTCGGGGCGTGCAGCGAGGCGATGAAGCTGCCGACGGCGATCATGGCCGAACTGTTCGAAATCGGCGTGCGCAACCAGCTGTTCAATGGGTTGGGGCAGGCGATGGGCGGCGGCGGCATGCGCTATGGCCTGACCGAAAAGGGCCGCAAGCGCGCGGTCGAAGCGCTCGATGCCTCGAGCTATGCCGGTTCGGCACCGGTGACGCTGGCCAGCTATACGCAGTGGCTGGAACTGCAGAAGGTCACCAACGAGGCGGTCGACTGGGCCGGCATCCAGGCGGCCTTTGCCGATTTGCAGGTCGCCGATGCCTTTGTCGACCAGATCGGCCCCGCGATCCGTTCCGGCCGGCCGGTGCTGCTCTATGGTCCGCCGGGCAACGGCAAGACATCGACGGCGCAGCGGCTGAGCCGCGTCTTCAAGGATGTCATCTATGTCCCGCACGCGGTGATGATCGACGGCCAGGTCATGCGCGTCTTCGATCCCGACGTGCACGAACCCGTCGACAACAAGCCGAAATCGGCGCTGCTCAAGGTGTCGCTGTTCGCCGAGGATTTCGACCAGCGCTGGGTGGCGTGCAAGCGGCCGTTCATCGTCACCGGCGGCGAGCTGACGCT
>JANOCM010000569.1:0-2382 GCA_031412175.1 Alphaproteobacteria bacterium | reverse complement strand
CGCAGGTCGTCGTCGCCATCGGCTTTGCCTATGACGGCGCGCTGTGGCGCCGGGCCTGGCCGGTGGCGATGCGCAACCTGATCGATGGCTGCGAAGCCGCCGGCGCGCGAATGATCTTCTTCGACAATCTCTACATGTACGGCCCGCAGACGGCGCCGCTGCGCGAGGACATGGCGCTCAGCGATACCGGCGCCAAGCCGGCGGCGCGCAGTGCGGTCACGCGGCTTTGGCAGGCCGCCAGCGCCGCCGGGCGGGTGCGCGTTGCGGCGTTGCGCGCGCCCGATTTCTATGGCCCCGGCGTGACGCTGTCGCACCTCGGCGACATGGCGTTCGGCGCGCTGGGTCGCGGCAAGGCGGCGCAGATGGTCGTGCCGCCCGATACCCGCCACGACTTCGCCTATGTGCCCGACATTGCCGATGCGATCGCGCTGCTGCTGGCGGCGCCCGACAGCGATTATGGCCAGGCGTGGCACATGCCATCGGCGCCGGTGCAGACACCACGGCAGATCCTCGCGATCGGTGCAGCGGCGATTGGTGCGAAGCTGCGGATCCTTGCAGTGCCATTATGGCTGCAGCCGCTGCTGGGGCTGTTCATGCCGATGCTGCGCGAGACGCACGAGATGCGGTTCCAATGGGATCGGCCGTATCGGGTCGATGCGTCGCGTTTCGAGAAGCGATTCGGTTTTGTGGCGACGCCCTTTGCGATTGGCGCCGAGGCGACGGCACGGTCGTTCGTCGATGCGCCGGCGGCCGATGTTTTTGGTGCCGCGGTCAACCGCTAGGGCGCTTGTTGTGCCCGAAACGCGTCATCACCACGAAATTCCCGACAATTCGGGCGCGTGTCCCTTTCGGTTGCGACCAATCGGGGTTACATAGCGCGCTGCAACACGACAGGAGACTCTGCCATACCACCGCCCCCACGCCGCATGATGAACGCGCCCGCGCCGATGAACGGCCCGCGCTATGACGAATTCATCACCGTTCCCAAGGTCCGCGTCATCGACCAGGATGGGGAAAATCTGGGTGTCCTGTACACCAAGGAAGCCATCGCCACCGCGCATGAAGTCGGGCTGAACCTCGTCGAGGTATCCCCCGGCGCCGATCCGCCGGTGTGCAAGATCCTCGATGTCGGCAAGTTCAAATACGAGGCCCAGAAAAAGGCCGCCGCCGCGCGCAAGAACCAGAAGACGCAGGAGATCAAGGAGATCAAGATGCGTCCGAACATCGACGACCATGATTACGAGACCAAGATGAAGGCGGTCCACCGCTTCATCGAGGAAGGCGACAAGGTGAAGCTCACCCTGCGCTTCCGCGGCCGCGAATTGTCGCACGGCGAACTCGGCCTGGCGCTGCTCGAGCGGGTACGCGACGATTCGGCGGAATATGCCAAGGTCGAGCAGACGCCGAAGTTGGAAGGCCGGCAGATGTTGATGGTCATCGCGCCTCGCTAGCGAGGCGCGGGCGCGGCGCGCAGCAAGGCACAAATTTGCGCAGCGAATTTTGACTTGCGGCGCGACTCGCGCCTGACCCGGCCAGCGAGGCGGCGGGGTCTTCCCCCGCCGAACTCGTCTGACGCCAGCGCGGGCTTTGCCCGCGCCCTTACGGCGACAAGCGCTCTTCCGTGCGCCACCACGCCCCCTTCCCCCGCCTCCGCGACCTGCTAAAAGCCTCACAGCCATGCATCGCTTCGCCAACCCCGCCCGTTTCCTGCGCATTGCCCGCTGGGCGCTGCCGCTGACCTTGGTGCCGGGGCTGATCCTGACCATCGCGGGCCTCTACATCGGCCTGTTCGCCAGCCCGCCCGATTACCAGCAGGGCGAAAGCGTGCGGATCATGTATGTCCATGTGCCGGCCGCCTGGCTCGGCTCGGCGGGCTATTTCAGCCTGGCGGTCGCTTCCGCCACCGCGCTGATCTGGCGCCACCCGCTCGCCACGATCGCGGCGCGCGCCGTGGCGGTGCCGGGGGCGGCGTTCACCGCCATCTGCCTGATGTCGGGGTCGCTTTGGGGCAAGCCGACCTGGGGCACCTATTGGGTGTGGGACGCGCGGCTGACCTCGCAGCTGGTGCTGCTGTTCCTCTATCTCGGCTATCTGGCGCTGTCCGCCTCCGAAGCCGAGCGCGGCGGGGAACGCCGCGGCGCCGCGATCCTGGCGCTCGTCGGCGCGATCAACCTGCCGATCATCAAATATTCGGTCGAATGGTGGAACACGCTGCACCAGGGATCGAGCATCAACGTGCTTGCCGGCAAGTCGGCGATGGCGCCCGAGATGCTGACGCCGCTGCTGGTGTCGGTCGCCGGGTTCACCCTGTTGTTCGCCGCCATCGTGCTGATGCGGATGCGCGCGCTGCTCGCCGGCCAGCGCATCGAGGCGCGGTCGCGG
>JANOCM010000568.1:0-4433 GCA_031412175.1 Alphaproteobacteria bacterium | reverse complement strand
GCCCCATTCCCTCGCCAAGGCCCGCAAGCGGCTTGTCGCGATGACCGCGCTGGTTGCCATGATGTCGGCGGTGCCGGCCGTTGCCGCACCGTCGACCAACGCCACCGTCAACCTCATCCAGCTGCTGATCAAGAACAAGGTCATCACCCGCCAGGCCGGCGAAGCGCTACTGGCGCAGGCCGAGGCCGAGGCGGCCGAGGCGCGCGCCGCGCTGGCGCGGGAGGCGCCGACGGGGACGGCGGCCGCAGAGGCAGCGGGCGCCGGCGCGGTCGTCGCCGCCGCCGAACTGCCGGCGCCCGCCGCCGGCGCCATCCGGGTTCCGTACATCCCGGAAACCATGAAGGCCAGGATCAAGGACGACATCAAGAAGGAAGTGCTGGCGCAGGCCGAGGCCGAAGGCTGGGCCAAGGCCGGGCAGGTGCCCGCCTGGCTGAAGGGCCTGACGCTGTACGGCGACATGCGCTTCCGCAACGAATCAATCTTCTATTCGAATGGCAATACCAACGAACTCATCGATTTCGCCGCCTTCAACCAGCTTGGCGCGGTCGACATCAACGCCAATACCAATCCGACCGGCTTCCCGCTGCTCAACACCCGCACCGACCGGCCGAGCCGGTTCCGCATCCGCGCCCGCCTCGGTCTCAAGGCGGAACTTTCGAGCGACGCGCTGATCGCATTCCGGCTGGCGACGGGCGACGACCGCAGCCCGATTTCGACCAACCAGGTGCTCGGCGGCGGCTTTGAGAAAAAGGACATCTGGGTCGACCAGGCCTATCTGCGGCTGACCCCGACGCCGTGGCTGACCGCCTCGTTCGGACGTTTCGGCAATCCGTTCCGCCAGGGTTCGGGGCTGTTCGACACCGCCGAGCTGATCTTTGACAACGACCTCAATTTCGACGGCGTCGCGGTGACCGCAAAAGCCGATCAATGGCTGCCCGAAAACACCCGGCTGGCGCTGACCGCCGGCGCCTTCCCGCTCCAGTTCACCGACCAGGAATTCCCGACCAACGGCCTCGACAAGGCCGGCGACGGCGCGTCGAAATGGCTGTTCTCGGCACAGCTGCGCGGCGGCATGACCTTTGGCGACGGCGACTTCTCGATCGACGCCACCGCTGCCTATCACAGCTTCAAGGGTGTCCAGGGCCAGCTGTCGGCGCCGTGCGCGCTGTTCAACGGCAATACCCAATGTTCGACCGACCAGTATCAGCCGGTGTTCCTGCGGAAGGGCAACACGCTGTTCTTCCTGCGCGATATCCTGCCCGATCCGGCCAGCCCGAACAATTTCGCCCAGCCGCAGGTGCTCGGCTTGTCGCTCGACTATGACGTTCTCGAGCTCAGCGCCACGGTCAGTGCACCGATCAGCGACAGCATCGGCCTGCAGGTCACCGGCGAATATATCCGCAACCTGTCGTTCAAGCGCAGCGACGTCTGCCGCTATGACCCCAAGGGGCTGCCGATCAACAACATCACCGTCGCCGATCCGGTGGCGGGGGCGGCGCCCGGCACGCCGGCGGCGAATTTCTATACCAACCCCTGCACCCCCGACGCCAATGGCCGGATCGCCCGGTTCGATGGCGGCAACCAGGGCTATCTGATCCGCGGCGTCATCGGCACGCCCGAGCCCAGGAAGTTCGGCGAATGGAATGTCGAGCTGAGCTATCGCTACATCGAATCCGACGCGACGCTCGACAGCCTGTCCGACAGCGATTTCCATCGCGGCGGCACCAATGCCAAGGGCTATACGATCGCCGGCACGCTCGGCCTGTCGCGCAACCTTACCATGGGTGCGCGCTGGCTCAGCGCCAATGCGATTTCGGGGCCGCCGCTGGCCATTGACGTGCTGCAGGTCGACCTGGTGGCGGGCTTCTGATGCGCCGCATCGCGCTCCTGCTGCTGTTCGCCGCCGTGCCGGCGACCGCGACACCGCTCGAAGACCGGCTGCGCGAACAACTGCGCGCGGTGACGACACAGCTGCGCGACCTGCAAGCGGGGCAAGCCGGCGCCGAAGCGGCGAAGATTGCCGCCGAAAAGGAGCGCGATGCGCTGAAGGCCAAACTCGGCGGCGCGGGCGGCAGTCCGACAGCGGCACGTGATCTCGCAGCGGCACGGAGCCAGAACGCTGCGCTCGGCGCCCGCCTCGGCAGCGCCGAAGCCGGGCTTGCCGAGGCGCGGGCGCGCGGCGATGCACTGGCGGCGCGGCTTGCCACCGCCGATGCCGAACTGGCGCAACTGCGGTTTGCTTCGGCCGTCACGGCGGCGACCATCAAGGCCAATGCCGACGCGATTGCGGCCTGCACCGACCGCAACCAGCGGCTGGTGGCAACGGGGCGCGAGCTCGTGACCCTCCACCAGAAACGCTATGGCAGCGGCGATTTCCCGCCGCTCCAGCTGCTGCGCACCCGCATCGAAAACGAGGCCCAGGCGATGGGCGACCGCATCACTGTCGATGCGATCGTGGTTAACGCCGCCGAGGCGCCGCCGAAGTGAAACATAGCCCCGATACACCGGCACTCCATCGCTGGCGGCAGAACGTCATGGGAACATCGGCATGATCAGTTTCGCCCGGATATCGTTACGGCGCGGCGTCAGCGTCGCGGCACTGGCGACGATTCTTGTCCAGCAGCCGGTGCTGGCACAGACCGCCGCGATCGCCCGCGCCAGCGCCGGCTTGACGACGCCGGTGGTCACGCCGGCGGCGACGCTGCCGCGCCCCAATGCCGTTGCGCCGAATGTGGCCGGCATGACCTCGGCGAGCGCCCGGGCACTTGCCAACCAGGCGGCAGCGACCAACGCCACCAGCCTGGCCGTGCAGGCCAATGCCGCGGCGCGCGCGACTGCACGGGCGCTGGCGCAGACCGTGCCCAACGGGCTGGTCGCAGGCGGGCTGGTGCCGGTCGCCAACCCGGTTGCCGCCGCACTCGATGCGACCGGGCTGAAGACCTGGCAGGGTGCCTCGGCGCCCGTCCAGACCGGTGACGCCGCGGCGCCGACCGTGACGATCACCCAGACCACGCAGCGCGCGCTGCTGAGCTGGGAAAGCTTCAACATCGGCCGCACGACGACGCTCGAATTCAAGCAGCAGCCCGACTGGGTGGTGGTCAATCGGATCGTCGCCAACATCGATCCGACGACCGGCCGCCTGGCGGACTCCGCCAATTTGCGCCCCAGCCAGATCCTCGGCACCATCAAGGCCGCCGGCACGGTTGTGGTCATCAACCAGAACGGCATCATGTTCGGCCAGATCGCCGCCAACGGCCAGCGGGTCGGCACCGCCCAGATCAATACCGGCTCGTTCCTGGCGTCAAGTCTCGAACTCGGCGCCAACAGCGTGCCGACTGCGGTCGGCGGCAATGCCGTGCCGTCGACGCTGACACAGCGCAACAACAGCTTCCTGCAAAGCGGCCTTCTGGCGGGCGCAGCGTTGGTTTCGGCCATCGCAGTCGCCAACGCCTCGGGCACCAACGTCGTTGAAGCCTCCGGCCCGCTGGGCCGCGTCGAGATCGGCGCCGGGACCTCGATTGCCAGCGCCGCCGGGGGCTATGTCATCATTGCGGCACCGCAAATCGTCAATGGCGGCCAGATCAGCTCGACCGAGGGCCAGGTCAGCCTGCAATCGGGGCGGCGGGTGGTGGCCAGCGCTTCTTCGGGCGCCGCCGACAGTATCGATCCCGAAATTCGCGGCCTCGTGCTGTCGTCGAGCAGTCTCAGCCCCGACAGCGTCGTCAACCTGGCGACCGGGCTGATTTCGGCACCGCGCGGCTATGTCTCGCTCGGCGCGACCGAAACCGGCACAGTCAGCAGCGCCGGCGTGCTGACCGCGACAACAAGTGTCGCGCGCAACGGCAAGATCGTGCTGACCGGCGCCGCAGTGACGCTCGGCCGCGGCGCCACCATCGCGATCACGCCTGACCCCAATCTTAAGGCCGACGGCACACCCGAAACCATCCCGCAAAGCGCCGAATCGGTCGCAGCCTTCAAGCGTTCGGTGATTGCCATCGGCGGCGCCCAGGCGAGCGGCGTTGTCACGCCATCGCAAATCAGCATCGGTGCAGATGCGCTGATCTACGCGCCGAGCGCGCGGGTCAGCATCGGGGCCACCAACGACAGCGCCACGGTCAGCGTCGCCGATGACGGCCGAGCGATTGCATCGTCGTTGCTGATCGATGCCGGGGCGCGGATCGATGTCGGCGGGATCAAGGATTTCGTCGTCCCCGCGTCACGCAACAGCATCCAGATCACCCCGGTAAAGCGCAACGAATTGCGCGATACGCCAAACTATCGCGAGACCACCTACGATGGCAGCTTCACGCTCAACGGCACGACCTTGTTCGTCGACCCGCGGCTGTCGGGCGTTCGCTCCGATGGTGTCGCCTGGGTCGGGTCGCCGCTGATCGAGGCGGCGAGCTATTTCGCGCAGATCGGCGTGACCGCGG
>JANOCM010000567.1:0-2473 GCA_031412175.1 Alphaproteobacteria bacterium | reverse complement strand
CGACAAATTGCAGATCAACGGGCCGGTACGGCTCGATTCGGCGGCCGGCTACAGCCTCGATTCGGCCACGGTCGATATCGATCTCAACAGCCGCAAGGTCTCGACCGACGCGCCGGTCAAGGGTGAACTGCCCATCGGCCGCTTCAATGCCGGACGGCTGAGCGGCGATATCCAGGGCCGTTCGATGGTGCTCAGCGGCGGCGTCCACTTGCGGATTTATGGGCGCGGAGGCAGAGCGGCGGGATGAAGCCAGCCCTGATCCTCCTTGCCCTGCTGGCCACCCCGGTGGCGGCACAGACATCGGCCCTGAAAGGCCTCGATACCGGTGCGCCGATTGATGTCGATGCGGCGCGCATCGAGATCCAGGATGCCGACAACCAGGCGGTGTTTTCGGGCGCCGTCGTCATCAAGCAGGGCCGCATGACGCTGAAGGCCGACAGCGTGAAGGTGCTGTACAGCCGCAGCAGCGGCGATCCGGAAATGCAGCGGCTCGATGCGCGCGGCAACGTTCGGTTGATCAGCCCGAGCGAAACCGCCACCGGCAACACCGGCATCTACGATGTGACCGCCAAGATCGTCACCCTCGTCGGCAATGTAACGCTTGATCGCGGCGGTTCGAACCTCAAGGGTCAGCGGCTGGTGCTCAATCTGGTGTCGGGGCAGACGAGCTTTGACGGCCGTAGCGGCGGCACGTCGGCAGCACCGGGCGCGACGCCCGGCCGGGTGACTGGGCGCTTCGTCGTGCCTCAGCGCGGGGCAAAGCCCTAGGGCCCCACCCCGGCCGCGAGCGGGCGGGACTCTACCTACTTGCGCCGCGAAAGTTGTCCGGACAAACTGCCGGGATGAGCAGCGACTTCGACAGCCCGGGCTGCATCAAATGCGGCACCATTTCGGCCGCTGCCTATGACGCAGCGCTCGCCGACTATACCGGTGTGCTCGGGCTTTCGATCGTCGAATCGGGCGTTATCGCCGCCGATCTCGCCGCCGGCTGGGGGGCGCCGGCGCTGGCCGGGCGGCGCTCTGCGCTGTTGTGCCACGCGGATGCCCGCCCCGGCTTTCTGCGCCTCGTCGAATCAACGCCGGTGCCCGACTATCACGCGCTGCGCAGCCACGGCTGGGCGGCGTTCGAGCTGACCGTCGCCGATTGCAACGCGCTGTTTGCCGAGATCGGCGGCACCGGCTTTACCGTCATCGGCGCACCCAAGCTGGTGCCCGGCTTCGACAATTTCATCCCCTTTCAGGTGACGGGCCGCAGCGGCGAGGTGCTCTATCTCAACCAGGTGCTGAAATCGGGCATGGCAGGCCTCGACCTGCCGATGACGCGGGCGCGCGTCGACCATATGTTCATCGCCATCCTTGCCGCGCCCGATCGCGCCTCTGCCGTGGCGTTTCACCGCGATGCGCTGGGCTTTGCCGTCGGCGACACCTGGGAAATCCCCTACAGCGTCATCAACGCCAGCTTCGGCCTGCCCGCCGATACCATCACCGCGATGACGATGACCCAGACCGGCCGGATGCCGGCCTGCGAGATCGACCAATATCCCGCCGCTGCAACACCGCGCACCGTGGCCCCGGGTGAACTGCCACCCGGCAATGCGATGGTCAGCTTCATCGTCGCCAGCCTCGATGCCGTTGCCGCGCCCTTTCTGGCGCCCCCGGCGCGGCATCACGGCGCGCTCTATGCCGGCCGCCGCAGCGCCAGCGTCATCGGCGCCGCCGGTGAAATCATCGAGCTGATCGAGGCGGCATGACGATCCGCCGGCATTTCATCGATGTCGGCAACCCCGATGGCAGCCGCCGCCGCGTCCACTACCGCCAGGCCGGATCGGGGCCGCCGGTGCTGCTGATTCACCAGAGCCCGCGCTCATCGGCCGAATATCTGGATATCATCGCTGACTGGGCGGCCGATTTCACCTGTATCGCCCCCGATACGCCGGGGTTCGGCGAATCGCAGCCGCTGCCGATGACGGCCCCGCACGTGAATGATTTCGCCGATGCGGTGCTGGCATTGATGGATGCGCTCGGGCTGGCAACCGCCGGCGCCTATGGCACGCATAGCGGTGCCATCACGCTGATCACCGCGGCGAAGCGCGCGCCGCACCGCTTCACCGCCATCGCCGCCAATGGCTATGCGGTGTGGACCGACGCCGAACGCGCCGATTTCGGCAGCAACTACACCCCGCCGTTCGCCGCCAGCGCCTATGGCGAGCATCTGACCTGGCTGTGGCACCGCATCCGCGAGCAGAGCTGGTTCTTCCCCTGGTATGCCGCCGATGCGGCGCATCGGCTGCCGATGGCGAATGATGACCCGGCCATCATCAACGCGACCGTTCTCGACGTGATGGCGGCGGGCGCTTCCTACGGCCCCGGCTATGCGGCGATGCTGCAGGCACCGCGTGATCTGCCGGCACCGGGGGCACCGACGCCGCCGGTGATGATCTTGGGCCGCAACGGCGACCCGCTGCAGGCGCAC
>JANOCM010000566.1:0-3234 GCA_031412175.1 Alphaproteobacteria bacterium | reverse complement strand
GCGGCTCGCCGCCTTCAGCAGCATGGCCGGCGGCGTTGCCGGCAGCATGATCGGCGGCGGCGCGCGGGCGCTGGCGCAGGGCCAGCGCCCGACCGTCGCCGGGTTGCTGCTGACGCCGGCCAACGCCGCGCGCATCACAAGCCAGCTCGCCAACCTGCGCGGCGCCGCGATGAAGATGGGGCAGTTGCTGTCGATGGGCGGCGCAGAGTTTTTGCCGCCCGAACTCAGTGACATCCTCGGCCGGCTGCGCGCCGATGCGCAACCGATGCCGCCCAAGCAGCTGGAGGCGGTGCTCGACACCAATTGGGGCCGCGGCTGGCGATCGCGCTTTACCCGCTTCGACGTCCGGCCGATCGCCGCCGCCTCGATCGGCCAGGTTCACCGCGCCCAGACCCGCGACGGCCGCGACCTTGCCATCAAGATCCAGTATCCCGGCGTCCGCACCAGCATCGACAGCGATGTCGACAATGTCGCCACGCTGGTTCGTCTGTCGGGGCTGGTCCCCGCCACCATCGACCTGGCGCCGATGCTGGCGGAGGCCAAGCGGCAGTTGCACGAAGAAGCCGACTACGGACGCGAGGCCGGCTGCCTCGCCGAATTCGGCGCGCTGCTGGCGGGCGATGCGGATTTCATCGTGCCGGCGCTCCACGCCGACCTGACGACACGCGACGTGCTGGCGATGTCGTACGTTCGCGGCGTCGCGGTCGAAACACTCGACACGGCACCGCAGGCGACGCGCGACCGCATCATGTCGCTGCTGGTCGGGCTGTTGCTGCGCGAATTGTTCGACTGGCAGGTCATGCAGACTGACCCGAATTTCGCCAACTACCGCTATGATGTGGCGGCCGAACGCCTGGTATTGCTCGATTTCGGCGCGACGCGGCGCTTCGGGCCGGAAGTTGCCGACCGCTATCGCCGGCTGATGATTGCGGGGCTGGCCGCCGATCAGGCCGCCGCGCGCCCGGCGCTGCAGGCGGCGATGCAGGACATCGGTTTTTTCGGCGCCGATACGCCGGTTGAGCACCAGGACAGCATCATCACGATGTTCGAAGACGGGATGGAGCCGCTGCGCACTACGGGCCGGTTCAGTTTCATCGCCGGCGAGATGATCGGCGACATGCGCGAGCGTGGGCTGGACATCGCGAAGGACCGCGATTTCTGGCACATTCCGCCGATCGACACGCTGTTTTTGCAGCGCAAGTTCGGCGGGATCTACCTGCTCGGCAACCGGTTGCAGGCGGATATCGACATGGCGGCGCTGCTGGCGCCGTATCGGTAACGAGCGGACTAACCGTCACCCCGGCGTAGGCCGGGGCCCATAAACCACGAGCTACGGCACGGACGTGCCCAATTTCCACAGCTGGTGGTTTATGGGCCCCGGCCTACGCCGGGGTGACAGTTAAAGTGAAACGCGCCGCCCACCCTGCCGCAGGCCGCCTTGACACTTATCACCAATTCGGTTATCAACGCGAGCGTTCCGCTCTTTGACATCGCCGGCAAAATCAAGACCCCTCGTGAAGATATATCTTCACGGCCGGCACCTGCAAACTGGGTGACTTTCGAGACTTTTGTTGGATTTTAGCAAGCGTAGCGCCGGCCGCGTCGCCCTAGCCGACCAGCGACAGCCGCGGCGGATCGAGAATTTCCGATGCCACTCGCTCGGCGCCAAACGCCCGCGCCACTTGCGCCATCAGCTCGGCAT
This sequence comes from Alphaproteobacteria bacterium, assembly GCA_031412175.1. GTDB lineage: Bacteria > Pseudomonadota > Alphaproteobacteria > Sphingomonadales > Sphingomonadaceae > Sandarakinorhabdus. The sequence continues at coordinate 1,532 of JANOCM010000566.1, read as the reverse complement.
CGAGCAAATAGTCACGGCCGAGCCAGACCCGCGCCAGCCCGGCGGCGGTCGCGACTTCCGCCACCAGTTCACCCCTGCCCTTGCCGCGTGCGCCGGCGACCAGCGCCGCCAGTTGCGGCACGTCGGCGGCATCGGCGATTGTCACCACCAGCCGGCCGCGCGCCCGCTTTGCCATCTCCGCCAGCAAGGTGATCCCGCGCAAGGTAACGCGCGGCACGTCCTCGCCCTCGCGCCACATCAGTTCGGCCTGGACGAGCACCGACGGCGAATCGCCGGCCACCGCCTCGAGCCGGTTCTGGGCATCCTCGTCGAAGCAGCTGGCGACATATTGGCCCGATCGGTCGGACAAAGTGATCAGCATGTAGCGGTTGCTGCCGCGCCCCGACCCGCCGTTCTGCGGCGTCCGCCAGCGGATCTCCTCGATCAGCCCGGCCATGACGACACCCTTCTTGCCGCCGCCGGCCGGTGCCGGCAGCGCCGCGACCTCGGCAAAGCTCAGCGCGCCCTGCGCATCGAGCACCGGCCGCCACGCCTCGACCGGGTGGCCGGAGAAGTAGAAACCAAAGGCTTCCTTTTCCTGCGCCATCGTTTCGGCGAGCGTCCAGCTGGCATTGGGCACCAGCATCGCCAGGCCCTGGTCGGTGCTTTCGCCGAACAACGCCGTCTGCGCCGATTCGCGCGCCGCCGCCGCCGCCTGGGCGGTGCCGAGAATGGCCTCTGCCAGCATGTGCACCCCGGCGCGATTGGCCTCGATCCCGTCGAAGCAGCCGGCGGCGATCAGGCTTTCCAAGTGCAGCTTGTTGAGCAGATTGGGGTCCACGCGCTTCGAAAATTCAGGGAGCTAGGTGTAGCCGGGGCCGCGCCCGGTAACGACGACCTCCATCGCCTTTTCGCCGACATTCTTCAGCGCCGCCAGGCCATAGCGGACGACGAATTTTTCGCCGTGTTGCTCGACGGTGAAATCGGCCTGCGAGGCGTTGATGCACGGCGGCAGTATCGTGACGCCGCTGCGCCGCGCATCCTCCGAAAACGCCGCCAGCCGGTCGGTATTGTCGATGTCATAGGCCATCGACGCGGCGTAGAATTCCTGGGGGTAATGCGCCTTGAGCCAGGCGGTCTGGTAGCTGACCAGCGCATAGGCGGCGGCGTGCGATTTGTTGAAGCCATAGTTGGCGAATTTGAGCACCAGGTCGAAGATGGCGGAGGCGGTGTCCTTCTCGATGGCGTTCTTGGCAGCGCCTTCGGCAAACCGTTCCTTCTGCGCCACCATCTCGGCATGGATTTTCTTGCCCATGGCGCGGCGCAACAGGTCGGCTTCGCCAAGGCTGTAGCCCGCCAGGGTCCGGGCGATCTGCATCACCTGTTCCTGGTAGACGATGATGCCATAGGTTTCGCGGAGGATCGGCTCCATCAGCGGATGCAGCAGCGCCACCTCCTCGCGGCGATGCTTGCGCGCCGCAAAGCTCGGGATATTGTCCATCGGGCCCGGTCGGTAGAGCGCGCCGAGCGCGACGATATCGCCGAAGCAATCG
>JANOCM010000565.1:0-3742 GCA_031412175.1 Alphaproteobacteria bacterium | reverse complement strand
ATCGCCGTGGCGCCGACCTATGCCCAGGCCGGCATCGTCGCGCCGCTGCTGCTGCTCGTCGCGCGGCTGGTGCAGGGGCTGTCGGTCGGCGGCGAATATGGCGCCTCGGCGACATTCATGTCGGAAGTTGCGGATGCCAGGAACCGGGGCTTCCTCGCCAGTTTCCAGTATGTGACGCTGGTCGGCGGGCAGTTGCTGGCGCTGGGCCTGCTGATCGTCATGCAGGCGTCGCTGAGCGAGGCGCAGCTCGAAGGCTGGGGCTGGCGGGTGCCGTTCGTCGTCGGCGCGCTGTGCGCGGTGCTGGTGTTCTGGCTGCGGCGCTCGCTCGTCGAAACCGAGGCGTTCAATGCGCTGACCGCCGCCGAGCGCAACACCAGTTCGGGAGGGCTGATGCGCCGGCTGCTCGCCCATCCGCGGGCGCTGTGGACGGTGCTGGCGCTGACGGCAGGCGGCAGCACGGCGTTTTACACCTTCACCACCTATATGCAGAAATATCTCGTGCTGTCGGCGGGGTGGACCAAGCCCGATGCCACCAATGTCTCGGCGCTGGCGCTGCTCGGTTATGCGGCGCTGCAGCCGGCGGTCGGCGCGCTGTCCGATCGCATCGGGCGGCGGCCACTGCTGATCACCTTTGGCCTCGGCGGCCTGTTGCTGACCGTGCCGGCGATGACGGCGATCGGCCAGGCGACAGGGCGGCTGGAGGGTTTCGTGCTCATTATGGCGGCGCTGACGGTGCTCAGCTGCTACACGGCGATTTCGGGCGTGGTGAAGGCCGAGATGTTCCCCGCCAATATCCGCGCGCTGGGGGTGGGGTTGCCCTATGGCATCGGCGTCGCGGTGTTCGGCGGCTCGGCCGAATATGTCGCGCTGGCGTTCAAGTCGGCGGGCCGTGAAAGCGGCTTTTTCTGGTATGTGGCGATCCTGTGCGGGATTGCGCTGACGGCGGCGGTGCTGCTGCCCGATACGCGCGCGAATTCGAAGATCGAGGCGTAACTCCCTCCCCCTTGCGGGGAGGGCGACTCGCGCAGCGCGCGGGGTGGGGGTTACGCGCGCCGAAACTTGTGAACCCCCACCCCGTTCGGCTGGCGCCGAGTCGCCCTCCCCGCAGGGGGGAGGGAGTGGGCGAGCCCCTTATCCACAAGCAATATTGTTTCCCCCACTGGCGCTGCGCCCCCAAACCGGGCTAGGGCTTTTCTCCCATGACCCGGTTCATTTTCATCACCGGCGGCGTGGTCTCTTCGCTTGGCAAGGGCCTGATGGCCGCCTCGCTGGCAGCGCTGCTCCAGGCGCGCGGCTATACCGTCCGCATCCGCAAGTTCGATCCGTACCTCAACGTCGATCCCGGCACGATGTCGCCCTATCAGCACGGCGAAGTCTATGTGACCGACGATGGTGCGGAGACCGATCTCGACCTTGGCCATTACGAACGCTTCACCGGCGTGCCGTCGCGGCAGACCGACAACATCACCTCCGGCCGCGTTTACCAGGATATCATCACCAAGGAACGCCGCGGCGATTTCCTCGGCGCCACCGTCCAGGTCATCCCGCACGTCACCGATGCCATCAAGACCTTTGCCCGCGCCGATACCGATGGCCTCGATTTCGTGTTGTGCGAGATCGGCGGCACCGTCGGCGACATCGAATCGCTGCCGTTTCTCGAGGCTATCCGGCAGCTTTCAGCCGATGTCGGCCGCACCAACGCCGTCTATATCCACTGCACTTTGGTGCCCTATCTCGCCGCCGCCGGCGAGCTGAAGACCAAGCCGACCCAGCACAGCGTCGCCGAATTGCGCGGTATCGGCATCCAGCCGCACGTGCTCGTCTGCCGCTCCGAACACCCGCTGCCCGACAGCGACCGCGCCAAGATCGCGCTGTTCTGCAATGTGGCGAAGGAAGCCGTGATCGCCGCATTGGACGCGCCGAGCATCTACGACGTGCCGCTGCAATATCATGCGGAAGGCCTCGACGACCAGGTCCTGCTGGCGTTCGGCATCACCGACGCACCGGCGCCCGATGTGACGCGCTGGGCGCAGATTTCGGAAGCGCTGCACAACCCCGAAGGCGAAGTCACCATCGGTGTCGTCGGCAAATACACCGGCATGAAGGACGCCTATAAATCATTGACCGAGGCACTGGTGCACGGTGGCATCGCCAACCGCGTCAAGGTCAACATCCGCTGGCTCGATGCCGAGGATTTCGAGACCGCCGATGTCGCGGCGCGGCTCGAACCGATGCACGGCATCCTGGTGCCCGGCGGGTTCGGCGAGCGTGGGTCGGAGGGCAAGATCGCTTCGGTGCGCTTTGCGCGGACCCGCGACGTGCCGTTTTTCGGCATCTGCCTCGGCATGCAGATGGCGTGCATCGAGGCGGCGCGCAACCAGGTCGGCATCGATGGCGCCGGCACCACCGAATTCGGCCCAACCGACGAGCCTGTGGTCGGCATGATCACCGAATGGATGAGCGCCGATGGCCTGCAGGTGCGCGAAGCCGGCGGCAATCTCGGCGGCACGATGCGGCTTGGTGCCTATGAGGCGCGGCTGGCCGGCAACAGCGTCGCCGCGTCGATCTACGACAGCGCGACGATCAGCGAGCGCCATCGCCACCGCTATGAGGTCAATGTCCATTACCGCGAGCGGCTAGAGGCGTCGGGGCTGCTGTTTTCAGGCATGTCGCCCGATGGCCTGCTACCCGAAATCGTCGAGCGCCCCGATCATCCCTGGTTCGTCGGCGTGCAGTTCCACCCCGAACTGAAGTCGAAGCCGTTCGATCCGCACCCGTTGTTCGCCGGCTTCATCGCGGCGGCGGTGCGGCAGAGCCGTCTGGTTTAATCGCCGGCGCGCGGCGCGCAAACCGTTGCTCCCCCACAAATTTCGCACTGCAGCATGTGTCGCGACAGATTGACACAGTCATGTGTAACGATAAAATGACACATGCACGGGGAAGTCTGTGGGGCAGTTGTAGGCTCCAGGTTGCTTGATTGCTCGTGTGTCGACAGGTGGTGCCACCGCGAGGGTGGTCCGTCTGGTCATGCAGGGGGGTCTAGACACCGGCTGCACGACAAACGTTGCAAGAGTCTGAAAGGGATACGCCATGGCAGACGGAAGTGAAAAGGTTTACCCGACCGGGTTGACCCTCAAGGAAGCAGAAGAAATCCAGGCTGGCCTGATGTGGGGCAGCCGTATTTTCCTCGCGATCGCAGTGTTCGCCCATATCCTGGCGTTCCTGCTGACGCCCTGGCTGCATTGAGAGGGGTATAGACCATGAATGAAGGCAAGATCTGGCTGTACGTCAGCCCGAATGTCGGCCTCCCGCTGTTCTTCCTGGCGATCGCCGTGGTTGCACTGCTGGTCCATGCGTCGATCCTGACCAGCACCACCTGGTTCGCCGGGTACTGGGAAGGCGCTGCCAAGCCGGCCGCCGTCGCGGCTGCACCTGCCAGCACGCAGGTTGCTGCAAACTAGTTCGACGCCGCCGGAAGTCGACTCCGGCGGAATCGAGACAGGAAACGGGCCGGGATCGCAATATCCCGGCCCGTTTTTCGTGTGCGCCAAGGGGGTTTTGCGTCGGCTTTTGCATGAACGCGCGCTCAAGCAAAAGCCCCCGCCGATCGGTCGGATTCGCGCCTATTCCGCCGCCGCCGGCCGTGATCCGCCAAACTCGCTGCGCTGCAGCGGCAGCATCGCCGTCAGCGTGACCATCAGCAGCGCCACCTCGAGCGCATAGACGGCAAGATAGCCCGTCG
>JANOCM010000564.1:0-11181 GCA_031412175.1 Alphaproteobacteria bacterium | reverse complement strand
CCGGCCTTCGATGTGCTCCAGCTCGAAGACTATGATTTCGTGACGCAACGTGACGCCGGTGGCCAGGCGCGGGCGCGGGCGGTGGTGCAGGATCGTCTCGGCTATGCGCTGGCGCGCCAGCATTATTTTTCGGGCTTTGCGACCAGCAGCGCCGACTGGCCGGCAATTGCAGAAGCGGCGGCGGCAGCGATGGCGCGCGGCGTCGCCGAAACCTTTGTCTGGGCGTGGCCGCAGGTGGCGCGGCTGGGCTTTACCCCCTTCCGGATCGACGCGCCTGAGGACACCGACATGATCGCCTTCCACGATGTGCTGTTTCCATTGAACCTCGGCTATGGCGCCACCGGCGGACCCGAATTTTCGACGCAAGTCGTGGTCACCGGCTCCGGCCATGAACAGCGCAACAGCCAGTGGAGCGACGCGCGGCAATATTATGATGCCGGTGTCGGTGTGCGGTCCGAGGCCGATCTGGCGGCGCTGATCGGCTTTTTCCGCGCACGGCGGGGCCAGGCTCACGGCTTTCGTTTCAGCGATCCGCTCGACCATGCCTCGGCGGCTTCGGGCAGCGATGTGAGCGCGACCGACCAGCCGATCGGCACCGGCGATGGCGGCACCACCCGCTTTGCGCTGTTGAAGGCCTATGGCGATATCGACGCGACGCAGGTCCGCCGCATCACGCGGCCGGTCGCCGACAGTGTCCTGGTCGCCGTCGACGGGATCGTCCGGCTCGCCGGCTGGACGCTCGCCGCCGGCGGCAACATCGATTTCGACGTGGCGCCGGCAGCGGGCGCGCAAATCACCGCCGGCTTTCGCTTCGAGGTGCCGGTGCGCTTTGCCACCGACCGCATCGATGTGTCGATCGCCGGCTGGCGCGCCGGCGAATTGCCGTCGGTGCCGCTGGTCGAAGTGCGGGAGGATTGAGCCATGGCGATAAATCCACTCGGCGAGCGCCTGACGGCCGACCTGACCGCGCTGGCGCTGTGCTGGCGGATCGTGCGCCAGGATGGCGTGGCGCTGGGCTTTACCACCCACGACCGGTCGCTGCTGATCGCCGGGATGCGCTACGAAAGCGCCCCCGGGATGGCGCCCTCGGCAGTCGTTACCAGCGACGGGCTCGATATCGACACGATGGATGTTGCCGGCGCCCTGACTGCGGATGCGATCACCGAGGCCGATCTCGCCGCCGGGCGCTATGATGGTGCGGCGGTGCGGCTGTTCATGGTCGACTGGCAGGCCCCTGATGCCGGCCAGCAATTGCTCGCGCGCGGCACGCTCGGCACTGTCGAAAGCGGCAGCGGCGCCGATGCCGGCTTTGCGGCGACGTTGCGCGGGCCAACGGCGGCGCTGGCGGTGACGCGCATCGAAAGCTATTCGCCCGAATGCCGGGCGGAACTCGGCGACCGGCGTTGCCGGGTGGCGATGCGCGGCCGCAGCGAACGTCGAACCGTTGCAAGCTGCGATGGCGAGAGCGTTGTCGTCAGCGGGATCGACAGTCAACGAGCGGCGCTGTTTGCCGAGGGGCAGTTGCGCATCCTCGAAGGCGCCGGCGCGGGTATCGAACGCCGCGTCATCGCCACCGACGGCGACCGGATGCTGTTCGACGAACCGCTGGTGGTGGCGCCCGGCGTCACGGTCACCCTGACAGAAGGCTGCGACAAGCGCTTTGCCACCTGCACCAGCCGGTTCGGCAATGGCGTCAATTTCCGCGGCGAACCGCATGTGCCGGGCAGCGACGTGCTGACCCGCTTCCCCGGACTCTGAGGAACCGATCGCATGGCAGCAAGCACCAGCGGCGCAGAACCGCCGCGCTGGCCCGATATCGTCGCCGCGGCGCGCGCCTGTGTCGGCACACGGTTCCGGCCGCAGGGACGCACGCCCGGGTTGGGGCTCGATTGTGTCGGCGTTGTGCTGGTGGCGGCGCACGCGGCCGGCGTGGGTCTGCCGGCCTTACCGGCCTATGCGTTGGGCGGCGATCATGCCGATGAGCTTGAATCCGTGCTGCTAGCGACGGGCTGCCAACCGGTTGCGGTGGCGACCCCGGGTGACATCCTGGTCATCGCTGCGGCGCCGCGCCACCGTCACCTCGCCGTCGTGACGCCTGCGGGCGTCGTGCAGGCCCATGCCGGGCTGGGCCGCGTGGTCGAGGGTCCCATCGATTCCAGCTGGGCGGTGCTTGCCGCCTGGCGCCTGCCGGGAGCCTGAACCATGGCCACTCTTGTTCTGGGCACCGTCGGCCGGATCTTCGGCGGGCCGCTCGGCGGCCTCGTCGGCACATTCCTCGGCGGCGCTGTCGACCGGGCGGTGCTCGGTGGCGGCGGCAAGCCGCGCGAGGTCGGCCGCATCGGCAATCTGGCGGTACAAAGTGCGGCCTATGGCGAGCCGATCCCATTCATCGCCGGCCGCATGCGCAGTGCCGGGAATCTGATCTGGACCAGCGGCATCGCCGAAACCGCAACGCGCAACGGCGGTGGCAAGCGCAGCGGCCCGGCGACCACCAGCTATAGCTATTCGGCGTCATTCGCAGTGGCGCTGGCGGGCTGCGAGATCGTCGGGATCGAACGCATCTGGGCGGACGGCAAGCTGATCCGCGACGCGGCCGGCGTCTTCACGACGCCGGTGACCATGCGCCTGCACCATGGCAGCGAGGGCCAGGACACCGATCCACTGATCGCCGCCGCCGAGGGTGCCGGCGGGACGCCGGCGTATCGCGGCATTGCCTATGCGGTGTTCGAAGACCTGCCGCTCGGCGACTATGGCAATCGCATTCCCAACCTGACGTTCGAGGTGGTGGCCGATCCGGATGGCAGCGACATCACCGCGACGGCACTGGCCCGGCTCGGCGCAATCGACGGGCACGGCCTGGTTATGCCGGACGGTGCATTTCCAGTGGTTGCCGGGCACTACTTCGGTCGTGCCGGCAGCCTGTCCGAGGCCTTGGCGCCGTTGATCGGCATGGCGAATGCGAGCGTTGTGGACGGCACGCCGATTGTCATCCGCTCCACCGGGGCAGCCGTCATGCCTGTTCCCGGCGCAGATTGCGACACGGCTTCGGCAGCTGACACGACCCCCCGCGAACGTCGCAAGCGGGCGGGCGGCGACAGCATAACGTCGGCGGTCGAGGTGGCGTTCTACGATACCAGCCGCGACTATCAGATCGGCGTGCAACGCGTGCGACGCGGCGGCGCGAGCCGCATCGATCAGCAATCCTTCGCTGCCGCGATGACGCCGCAACAGGCCAAAACGCTGGCGGCGATGCTGTTGACCAGCGCCCGCGCTGCCCGCACGACGGCGAGTGTGCGCCTGCCGTGGCGGTATCTGGCGATCGCCGTCGGCGGCCTGGTGCAACTGGGCGAGGACCCGGCAGTATGGCGCGTGCGCGAGGTGCGGTTTGAGCGCTTTGTACTGACGCTCGACGTCGAACGCGTCGATGTGTCGACACAACCGCTGGTGGCCGGCGACGGTGGGCGGGCATTGGTGTTTGACGATGCGGCCGCCGGCCCCACGCATTTGGAATTGCTCGATCTGCCGCCCTTGCCCGGCGATGTGCCAGGACTGCCGAGGCTGTGGATCGCCGGCGCGGGGGCCTCTGCGGGCTGGCGCCGCGCGCTGGTCGAGGCAAGCAGCGACGCGGGCGCCAGCTATGCTGCCATCGGCCTGGTCGAAGGTGGGGTGCCGCAAGGTGTGGCGACAACGACGCTGGTGCCGGGGCCATTCGACCTCTGGGATCGTCATGCCTCTGTTGAGGTTACGCTGCTATCGGCGGCGATGTGGCTGGAACCCCGATCGGAAGCGTCGGTGCTCGCGGGTGGCAATATGGCGCTCGTGGGCAGCGAAATCATCCAGTTCGCCAATGCCGATGCGCTGGCAAGCGGCCGCTTTCGCCTGTCAGGGCTGCTGCGCGGTCGTCGTGGCACCGAGGCGGCAATCGCCGGCCATGGCGAGGACGAACGCTTTGTGTTGCTCGATACAGCAGCATTGTTGCCATTCGATCCACCGATCGAAGCCATCGGCCGCGACTATCGCTTTCGTCCTGTCGGTCCCGGCGATCTGGCAACGCCGCCGATTGCCGGGATGGCCGGCGGTCGCGCCCTGCGGCCGCTGGCGCCGGTCCATCTCCGCCTGTTCGATCTTGGCGGCGAAGTTCGGGCGCGCTGGGTCCGCCGCAGCCGCGCTGGCTTCGGTTGGTCGGACTTCGTCGATGCGCCGCTGGGTGAGGCGGGTGAGGCCTATCGCGTGGTTGTGGCGCTCGATGGGCGCACAGCGCGAACCGTTACGGTGACGAAATCGGAATTCACCTATTCGGCGGCCGATCGCAGCAGCGATGGCGGCGGCACGGCCATAGCGATCAGTGTCGCCCAACTGAGCGAAGCCATCGGACCCGGGGATTTTGCAACGGCGTCGATCGCGCTCACCTGACCAAGGAGGACCCCTATGGCCGAAACTGCAAGACACGCGCTGCCCCTGCTGAGCGCCGGGCAGGCGCAGAAGGAAGTGACGCACAATGAAGCGCTGTTGAAGATCGATCGGCTGTTGCAGGTGGCGGTCGTCACGCGTGGCATTTCGGTACCGCCAGCGGTACCGGTTGCAAACGCTGCCTATATCGTCGGACCGGCGCCCGGCGGGAGCTGGGCCGGCCAGGCCGGACGTTTGGCCAGCTATGATGGCTTTGGCTGGGTTTTCACGGATCCGGTTCGCGGCTGCCTCGCGTGGATCATCGACGAAGGCTGTTTCGCCATTTTCGACACCAGCTGGTCGGATGGCGATTGGCCGGCGACAGGGCTTTCGATCGGCGGACGCCGGCTGCTTGCGGCGCCGGCCGTGGCGGTCGCGGCACCTACCGGTGGGACGATTGTCGACAGCGAGGCCCGGGCAGCCCTTGCAGCATTGCTGGTTGCTTTGGCCAATCAGGGTCTGATTGCTTAGGCTTATTGCGTCAGTGAAACGGTATTTTCCCCTTACAACTGTGTCCTTTCCGCCACAAACAGTCGCAATCGCCTCTTGCACCTGTCCAACTTGGTGGGTTAGAGCGTTACGGCAGTTCGAGAGAAACACGGAGTTGAAAGGGGATGACAATGCGTAAGATTGCTGTCGCAGTGGCGCTTGCCACTACAGCGCTTGCTGGGCCGGCCTTGGCCCGAGACAAGTCATGGTATGTTGGTGCCGAAGCGGGTGCCAACCTCATGCAGAACCAGCTTTTCGACATCACCCGTCCGGGTGCTGCCGGAACCGTCGTCAACGACGGCATCCGCGCCCGTCACGAGATCGGTTACGATGTCGGCGGCAATATCGGCTATGACTTCGGCTTCTTCCGCGCCGAATTCGAAGTTGCCTACAAGGACAACAACCTCGACGTCGTGACGATCGAGCAGGCCATTCCGGCCATCCGCCTGTCGCAGGGCAATATCGCGGTTCCCGCCCTCGGCGTGAACACCAACGCTGCCGACGGCAACGCGCGTGTGCTTTCGTTTATGGCCAACGGTCTGTTCGATTTTGGCGGCGAAGGTCGTGATGTCGGCGGCTACATCGGCGGTGGTGCCGGTATCGCGCGCGTCCAGCATTCGCAGTACCAGACGGCCAAGTTCGGCAACACGTTCATCGATGATAGCGACACCGGCGTTGCATGGCAGGTTCTGGCCGGCATCTACAAGCCGATCACCGATCATGTCGACATCGGCCTGAAGTATCGTTTCTTCAACGTTCCGAACGTCAACACCTTCACGACGAACGGCCTGGAGACCGAAACACGTTATCGCAGCCACAGCCTGATGCTGACGCTGGCGTATAACTTCTTCGAGCCGGCACCGCCGCCGCCGCCGCCGCCGGCCCCTGCGCCTGCTGCACCGGCGCCGCTGCCGCCGTGCCCGCCGGCAGCTGTCACGCCTGGTCCGTTCCTGGTCTTCTTCGATTGGGACAAGTCGCTGATCACGGCGGAAGCCGCGCAGATCCTCGACCGCGCTGCCGAGCAGTATGCGGCCACGGGTCAGACCAGCGTCGCACTTGCCGGCCACGCCGACAAGTCGGGTAAGGATGACTACAACGTTCGCTTGTCGCAGCGCCGTGCTGACGCTGTGAAGGCTTACCTGGCAACCAAGGGCGTTCCGGACACGTCGATCGTGACCGAAGCCTTCGGTGAAAGCCGTCCGCTGGTGGATACGGCCGATGGTGTGCGCGAACCGCAGAACCGTCGCGTCGAGATCACCTTCAGCGGTGCTCCGGCCCCCGCCACCGGCCCCTGCACCCCGCAGTAAGGCTGGCGATACGCCAAACGAATTGGGCCGCTCCTTCGGGAGCGGCCCTCTTCTTTTGTGCTGCGACCTTCGGCTGGAACTGTGGCAAGGCAATGCCGACGGCGCGCGCCAGGGATCACGATCGGGCAAGCCTGCAGCGCGATTGGTTTTTTCCGCGCCGCCCGCACCCGCGCGCGGCGGCCGTAGCCTCAGGGATCGACAGCGATGATCGGGTCGATCGCCAGTGGCTGCATCGGCACGACAGCGAGTGCAGGTGCGAGTGGCTGCTCGCTCAACGCGCCGCGCGTTTCTTCGCTCAGGCGGATAGCCTCGGCGCCCAGCTTGCCTTTGGGTATGGCCAGCGCCTCGCGACCAACCTTGCCGGCGGCATCACAGAATCGATACTGGGCGTCCAGCGTCGAATAGCTGTTGTATGTGCGCGTCGTATATTGATCGAAGCTGTTGGCAGCGCGCGCGCCGTCATAGCGGCGGAAATGGCTGAGCATCATCGTCTGCGCGCGCGTCAGTTCTTCGCCATGGTGCTTGAGCAGGTCGTTATAGTTTTTGACCGTCGCGAGAAATGCCGAGAACTGGCATTGCAACGCAGCGACATTCAGCGCGGCGCGGACATTCCAGACCGCATTGGCCTGGGACTCGGCCGGCGTTGGAGCACGAAGCACGACTGCCTTGGGAACCATGAAGCCGCCGGGGGTGGGCGGCGCGACTGGTTCCGGTGGCGCAACCGGCGTCTTGGCCACAGGCGCCTTCCTTGCGGTCGCCTTGGTGGATTTGGCGACGGGCTTTTTCGCCGGGGCGGCAAGGCCGGGTTGGCTCCCGGCCAGCGCCATCAACAGGATCGTGATCGGCAAGCGGCGCAACATCATCATTTCCCAACGCTTTACTGACAGGTGAACCGGACATGGCGTCGCCATGCCCGGTGCATTCAGCCTCTTCACCTGATGCCGATATCGATCAGCCGAGGATGCTGCCCAACTGCAGCGCGACCGACATGTCGCCGTCGATTTTCAGCTTGCCCATCATGAATGCCATCTGGGCATTCTGCTTGCCGCTGGCGATTTCCATGAAATCGGCCATCGAGACCTTCACCGTGCAATCGACGGGCGCATCCTCGTTGTCGATCACGGCCGGCGATACGGTGTCGTCGATACGGACAAGACCATCACTGCCGAAATCGAACTTCACCGATTTCTTGAAATTCCCACCGGCACCGACGCGGCTTTGCATCTGCTCGGTAATTGCTGCCAGGCTCATTCGTGTTCCTTCCCCAAACCAAAAAAAGGGCCGCCATGCGGCGGCCCTTTCCTAACTCACACAGCGACGATGTCGAGCTTACTTCTTCTCGGTCGTCGTTTCGGTGGTCGTCGTGGTCGTCGACGTGGCATCGGCGGCCGGCGCCATCGCATCGGCGGCCGGAGCGGCCATTGCGTCGGTCGTGGCGGCATCAGCGGCAGGCGCCATGGCGTCAGCAGCAGGGGCCATCGCGTCGGCGGCCGGAGCTTCGGTCGTCGTCGAGGTCGTGGTTTCGGTCGTGGTGCTGGTTTCAGCAGCCTTTTCGCCGCAAGCGGTGACGAACAGGGCAGCGCCGGCGATGAGAGCGGCGGTCTTCAGCTTCGAAACGATGTCAGCCATGATAAACTCCTTTGTGGTGAATCCCGGGACCCAGGACGAGTTGGGTCGGTTCAGCCCTTATCCCCCAACCGAGGTAGACATTAGCAGATTTCCGTCCCCCCTCAAGCGCCATGATGACCTTGCTGTCATATATCGTCATTTTAACCGTAATCGACCGCAATCGCGTCGAGCATCGCCGGCAAATGGCCAAGCAGCGTCCGGTTGATATCTGCCATGGCGACATAGCGCCCCATCGCTGCAACGCTGGTGACCGGTTCGGCGAGGCCGCATGGCACAATGCCATCGAAATCCGCCAGATCCGGGGCGATGTTGATGGCAAGGCCATGAAAGCTGACCCAGCGCCGGACGCGCACGCCGAGGGCGGCAATCTTGGCAGCACCATCCGCCGTGTCCACCCAGACGCCGACCTTGCCGGCGATGATGCGACCGGAAATGCCGTGATCGGCGAGTGCCGCGATGATCCAGCCTTCGAGCGCCGCGATGAAACGCCGGATGTCGCGACCGCGCGCTTCGAGATCGAGCAGCACATAGACGACGCGCTGCCCTGGGCCGTGATAGGTGTATTTGCCGCCGCGGCCGCTAGCGAACACCGGCAGGCGATCGGGCGCCAGCAGGTCAGACGGCACGGCGCTGGTGCCGGCGGTGTAGAGCGGCGGGTGCTCGACCAGCCAGATCAACTCGGGCGCGGTGCCGGCGCGGATCGCCGCGACCCGCGCTTCCATGGCGGCGACGGCGTCGGGATAGGCGAGCAGCCCGGGCTCGACCCGCCATTCAGGCATGCTGTCGGTCACAAGCCGGCGACAAAGGCCCTGAGATCGGCGAGGAACAATTCGGGTTCCTCCAGGCTGGCGAAATGACCGCCGCGCGGCATGTCGGTCCAATGGACGACATTATAGCCGCGCTCGACCATCGACTGTGGCGGAAACGCCAGCAAATCGCGCGGAAACGCCGCGACCCCGGTGGGCACTTCTATCCGCCGGCCTTCGGGGATCGCAAAGCCGCCTTCGAAAAACATGCCGCGATAAATCCAGGTTGCGGTCAAAAAGCTCCGCGTCGTCAGATAGATCATGATATTGGTCAGCAGCGTGTCATGGCTGAACGGCGGATCGTCGGACCGGCCCGGCACGTCCGACCAGCCGACGAATTTTTCGGCGAACCAGGCGGCGACGCCCATCGGCGAATCCATCATCGCAAAGCCCAGGCTTTGGGGCTTGGTGCCCTGCAACTGCAGATAGGCGGTTTCGGTGTCGCGCGTGACCATCGCCTTTTGCAGCCAAGCACCATCTTCGGGTGTTTTCGGGTTCATGTCGGCAGGGCGCAGGCCGAAACCGCTGATATGGATGGCGTCGACACGGCTGCTGTCGAGGCCGATCCAGCCGCCGATCACGCACCCCCAGTCGCCACCCTGGTAGATGTAGCGATCATAACCGAGCCGCGCCATCAACAGGTCGTAAAGCCGGGCGACACCGCGCGGGCCGATCGGGTTTTTCGGCCGGTCGGACCAGGCATATCCGGGCAGCGATGGCGCGATGACGTGGAAGGCCGGCTGCGACGGGTCCTCGGGTTCTGCAAGCCTTTCGATGATTGCGTCGAACTCGACGATCGAGCCGGGCCAGCCGTGGGCGATCAGCAGGGGCCGCGCGTCGGGCCGCGACGAACGCCTGTGAACGGCGTGCAGGCGAAAGCCATGTTCGATCTCGACACGCACCTGGGGGTGGCGATTGAGCTGCTCGACCGCCGCCGGCCAATCGAAATGATCGAGCCAATAGCCGCGCAGCCGCTCCATATAAGCGCGGTTGGCGCCATGCGCCCAGCCGGCATCCTCGGGCTCTTCGAAAAACCGAAAGGCCTCGACCCGCTCGCGAATCCACGCGACTTCAGCGGCGTTGACCGGGATTTCAAAAGGCACAGCCGTCATGCGGCCAGCCCCAGCTTTCGCTCCAGCGTGCGGCGCTCGGCGATCAGGTCGGCGGCCTTTTCGGCGATCATGATCGTCGGCGCGTTGGTGTTGCCCGACACCAGATAGGGCATGACTGAAGCATCGACGACGCGCAGCCCTTCGACACCGTTGACCCGCAGCCGGCCATCGACCACCGCCGCGTCATCGGCGCCCATCCGGCAGGTGCCGACCGGGTGATAGATGGTTTCGCCCCATTGGCGCATCACCGCGACAACGGCGTCACGCCCATCGACCGCCGGCCCGGGCCACGTTTCGGCTTTGCGATACGCATCGAATGCCGGCTGGCGGCCGATCTGGCGGGCGATCTCGACGCCGCGATACAGCGTTTCGACATCTTCCGGCGCCGACAGATAGCGTGGGTCGATCGCCGGGAACGCCAGTGGATCGGGCGACACCAGGCGCACGGTGCCACGACTCTCGGGGCGCAGTTGGCAGACGTGCATCTGATAGCCATGTTCGGGGTTCATCGTGCCGCGGCCATGCGGCTCGCCGCGATAGGGCATGAAATGGATCTGCAGGTCGGGGGCCGCCAGCCCCTCGCGGCTCGACAGAAAGGCGCCGCTGGGCGTCGGCATATGCGCGCCATTGCCGGTCTTGGCGAACACCCAGCTGCCCAGCGCCTTGATCTTGGCAAGGAAACTGGCATTGCCGTTGAGCGTCACCGCCTGCGAGCACGACCATTGCACCATCATGTCGAGATGATCCTGCAGATTGCCGCCGACATCGGCGCTGTCGTGCACCAGCGGGATGCCCATCTGCTGCAGATGCGCCGCGGGCCCGATGCCCGACAGCATCAGCAGTTGCGGTGAATTGACCGCGCCGCCGCACAATATGACCTCGCGCGCATTGGCGGTTTCGGCGCGGCCGCCGCGGGTGTAGCTGATACCGCTGGCGCGCCGACCGTCGAAATTCACCTTGTTGACCTGGATCCCGGTGCGGATTTCGAGGTTGGGCCGCGCCTTGACCTCGGGCGTCAGATAGCCCTTGGCTGCCGAAAAGCGGCTGCCGTCCTTGATCGTTGCATCGTAGAAGCCGGCGCCTTCGAATTGCGGGCCGTTGAAGTCGTCGGTGCGCGGGTGCCCGGCCTGCGTTGCCGCCTCAAGGAAGGCGGCGTTGAGCGGATTGGGCAGCGCCCCCTTGCGCGACGTGTGCAAGGGCCCGCCAACGCCGTGGAATTCATCGGAGCCACGCTCGCTGTCCTCGGCTTTGCGGAAATAGGGCAGCACATCGGCCCAGCCCCAGCCGGTGAGGCCCAATTGCGCCCAACGGTCGTAATCGCTCGAATGGCCGCGGATATAGACCATGCCGTTGATCGACGACGACCCGCCGAGCACGCGGCCGCGCGGC
>JANOCM010000563.1:0-2264 GCA_031412175.1 Alphaproteobacteria bacterium | reverse complement strand
GGCCAAGGGCGGCGTCCGGCTGGCGCGCAGTGCCGACGATGTGCGCGCGGCGGCGACCGACATGCTCGGCAATACGCTGGTGACGATTCAGACCGGCGCGGCGGGCAAGCAGGTCAACCGGCTCTACATCACCGATGGGGTGGATATCGCCAAGGAGTTCTACCTGGCGCTGCTCGTCGATCGCGCCACCGGGCGGATTTCGCTGGTCGTTTCGACCGAAGGCGGGATGGATATCGAAACCGTGGCGCACGACACGCCGGAGAAGATCCAGACGCTGACCGTCGATCCCGCGACCGGCATCATGCCGCATCACGGCCGCGCCGTCGCGGCGGCGCTGGGGCTGTCGGGCGATCTCGCCAAGCAGTGCGAGAATGTCGTGGCGCGGCTCTACGATGCCTTTGTCGGCACCGATGCGTCGCAGATCGAGATCAACCCGCTTGCTGTGACCGAAGACGGCAAGTTGATGGTGCTAGATGCGAAGGTCGGCTTCGACCCGAACGCGCTGTACCGCCATCCGGACCTGCTGGCGCTGCGCGACCTGACCGAGGAGGACCCGGCCGAGGTCGAGGCGTCGAAATACGACCTCGCCTTCATCAAGCTCGACGGCACCATCGGCTGCCTCGTCAACGGCGCTGGCCTTGCCATGGCGACGATGGACATCATCAAGCTGAACGGCGCCGAGCCGGCGAACTTCCTCGATGTGGGCGGCGGCGCCGACAAGGAAAAGGTCACCAACGCCTTCAAGCTGATTCTGAAGGACCCGGCAGTGGAGGGCATCCTCGTCAACATCTTCGGCGGCATCATGCGCTGCGACATCATCGCGGAGGGGATCATCGCGGCAGCGAAGGAGGTGAACCTGTCCGTGCCTTTGGTCGTGCGGCTGGAAGGCACCAACGTCGAACTCGGCAAGAAAATCCTTGCCGAAAGCGGTCTGCCGATCATTTCCGGCGACAATCTCGGAGACGCTGCGGCGAAGATCGTCGCCGCCGTGCAGAAGGCAGCCTGATGTCGATTCTCGTCAACAAGTTCACCCGCGTCATCACGCAGGGCTTCACCGGCAAGCAGGGGACGTTCCACACCGAAGCGTCGATTGCTTATGGCACCGATGTCGTCGGCGGCACGGCGCCCGGCAAGGGCGGCCAGACGCATTTGGGGCGGCCGGTGTTCAACACCGTGCATGAAGCCGTCGAGGCAACCCATTGCGACGCCAGCGTCGTCTATGTGCCACCGGCGGGCGCCGCCGATGCCATCTGCGAGGCGATCGACGCCGAGGTGCCGCTGATCATCTGCATCACCGAAGGCATTCCGGTGCTCGACATGGTGCGCGTCAAGCGCTCGCTGACGGGGTCGAAGTCGCGGTTGATCGGGCCGAACTGCCCCGGCGTGCTGACGCCAGGCGAGTGCAAGATCGGCATCATGCCGGGCAATATCTTCATGAAGGGCTCGGTCGGGGTCGTCTCGCGTTCCGGCACCTTGACCTATGAGGCGGTCCACCAGACGACCGCCGTGGGCCTGGGCCAGACCACCGCGGTCGGCATCGGCGGCGATCCGGTTAACGGCACCAACTTCATCGACATGCTCGAACTGTTCATGGGCGACCCGGCGACGCAATCGATCATCATGATCGGCGAAATCGGCGGCTCGGCCGAGGAGGAAGCGGCGCAGTTCCTCGAGGACGAGGCACGGCGCGGGCGCAAGAAGCCGATGGTGGGCTTCATCGCCGGCACCACGGCACCCCCCGGGCGGCGCATGGGCCATGCCGGGGCGATCGTTTCGGGCGGCAAGGGCGATGCAGCGTCGAAAATGGCGGCGATGGAGGCGGCGGGAATCCGCGTGTCGCCGTCGCCGTCGCTGCTGGGGATTACGCTTGCGGAGCTGTTGAAGGGTTGAAAGGTGCCTCCGGCGGCTGGGGCCGTTGGCCGCAAACCCCGATTGACGAGCGTTCGCCTCGTGTTGAATTGATGCGTCATCCCGGGCTTGACCCGGGGGCCGGCTTGATTTCGCGGCAACCAAAGAAAACTTGGGTCGCGGGTCGAGCCCGGGATGACAAGCAAGCAAGTAAGGGGTCTGGGGCCGCCGGCCCCAGCCGCCGGAGGCCCTTCTTGCGCAACCCGCCGCCCTCCTGCCGTAAAACATGGCAGCCATGCGGGTTTCGGCGGTGACATGCCGCATGCACGCGGCTATCAGCCGTTGGCGGAACAAGGACGTTTGCGATGGATTATGAAGCCTATCTGCCGACGGCGGAGGACAGCGCCGGGCCATCC
>JANOCM010000562.1:0-3256 GCA_031412175.1 Alphaproteobacteria bacterium | reverse complement strand
TCGAAGGCCAGCACCTTCGACGCCTTGATCGCCTTCGACACCAGATAGGCGGCGCCGCCGACCGCCATCAGATAGGCGGCCTTGTGCTTCCTGATCGCGTCGATGCCGGCCGGGCCGCGCTCGGCCTTGCCGACCATCGCGATGAGGCCGGTCTGCGCCAGCATGGCTTCGGTGAACTTGTCCATCCGGGTCGCCGTGGTGGGGCCGGCGGGGCCGACGACTTCGTCGCGCACCGGGTCGACCGGCCCGACATAATAGATGACGCGGTGGGTGAAATCGACCGGCAGCGCCTCGCCCCGCGCCAGCATGTCGGTCATCCGCTTGTGCGCCGCATCGCGCCCGGTGAGCATCCGGCCATTGAGCAGCAGCCGGTCACCGGGCTTCCAGCTGGCGACGATTTCAGGCGTCAGCGTATCGAGATCGACCGGGATCGCCGCCTTCGATGGTTTCCATTCGACCTGCGGCCATTGTGCGAGATCGGGCGCCTCCAGATACGCTGGGCCACTGCCGTCGAGGACGAAATGCGCGTGGCGGGTCGCGGCGCAATTCGGGATCATCGCGATCGGCTTCGACGCCGCATGCGTCGGGGTGTCGAGGATCTTCACATCGAGGATCGTCGACAGCCCGCCGAGACCCTGCGCGCCGATGCCGAGATCGTTGACGGCGTCGTAGAGTTCGATCCTAAGCTCTTCAATTCGCGACGCCGGGCCGCGTGATTTCAGCTCCGCCATGTCGATCGGCAGCATCAGCGATTCCTTGGCGAGCAGCATCGCCTTTTCGGCGGTGCCGCCGATGCCGATGCCGAGCATGCCCGGTGGGCACCAGCCGGCGCCCATCAGCGGCACGGTGGCGACCACCCAGTCGCGGATGGAATCACTGGGGTTGAGCATCGCGAATTTCGACTTGTTCTCGCTGCCGCCGCCCTTGGCCGCGACGGTGATCTCCACCGTGTCGCCCGGCACCAGCTGGACATGGGTGATGGCGGGGGTGTTGTCGCGGGTGTTGGTGCGGCCGAAGGCGGGATCGGCGACGATCGAGGCGCGCAGGCGGTTTTCGGGGTTGAGATAGGCGCGGCGCACGCCCTCGTCGATCATTTCTTCAAGCGTTAAAGTGGCTTGCCAGCGGACGTTCATGCCGACTTTCACGAACGCCACGACGATGCCGGTGTCCTGGCAAATCGGCCGGTGCCCCTCTGCACACATGCGGCTGTTGGTCAGGATCTGGGCAATCGCATCCTTGGCCGCCGGGCCCTGTTCAGCCTCGTAAGCGCGGCCCAGCGCCCTTATATAATCCATCGGGTGGAAGTAGCTGATGTACTGCAAGGCATCGGCGACCGATTCGATCACATCGTCCTGTTTGATCAGCGTCATGGCGGGTTCCTCGGGGCATTGGCGGGCAGCGGTGGCGGGGTGAATACCGCCGCTGCGACCATCGGTCCACTCGGGCCTTGCGACGCTGGCGGGAACAGGATCGCGATCGATTGCAAGCAAAAAATTTGCGGCTTGTTAACGAATTGGCCCTTGTCATTACAGTCGAGTTAGGCACAATCTGTAGTCCGGGGACGAGGGCTACCACACCAGCTGTGGTGGCTGCGGACGAAGGAGGGCAGGCAGCGGGTTATCAACCGGCTGTGGATATCGGGGATAAACCTTGCTGTTGTGATTCAGCGCGTGACCCCTATTTGTTCTCCTCCTATGCTGTCCCGCTGGACTGACGAGGATTTGCCCGGGTGGATTTACCCAAGGTGAGTCGGAATGGGGATTTTGGGAGTGAGCGCGTGAGCGATTTTCGGAACACCGGCGATGAAGGCAGCGGCGACACGCTGACGCTCGATCCTGTCGAAACCACGCCGGCCGCCAAGGCGTCGCCCAAGGCCCCGCCCAAAGCGCCGAAACGCGCCTCCAACGAGGTCATGGCGTGGAAATTCCCGATCACCGTCGATCGCTCGCGCGACGCGCTGCTCACCGATTTCGGCCGCGAAACGCTCGATGATCGCTATCTGCTGCCCGGCGAAGGCTATCAGGACCTGTTCGCCCGCGTCGCCGCCGCCTATGCCGATGATGCCGGCCATGCCCAGCGGCTGTACGACCATATCTCGCAGCTGTGGTTCATGCCGGCGACGCCCGTCCTGTCGAACGGCGGCACCGGCCGCGGCCTGCCGATCTCCTGCTATCTGAATTCGGTCAGCGACAGCCTCGACGGCATCGTCAACACCTGGAACGAGAATGTCTGGCTGGCCAGTCGCGGCGGCGGCATCGGCACCTATTGGGGCCGGGTGCGCGGCATCGGCGAGCCTGTCGGCCTCAACGGCAAGACCAGCGGCATCATCCCGTTCGTCCGCGTCATGGATTCGCTCACCCTCGCCATCAGCCAGGGATCCTTGCGCCGCGGATCGGCCGCCGTCTATCTCGACATCAACCATCCCGAGATCGAGGAATTCCTCGAAATCCGCAAGCCGTCGGGCGATTTCAACAGGAAGGCGCTCAACCTCCACCACGGCGTGCTGGTGACCGATGCCTTCATGGAAGCCGTGCGCGACGGGACCGATTTCGACCTGATCAGCCCCAAGACCGGTGAAAAGCGCGGCAACGTCGATGCCCGCGGGCTGTTCACCAAGCTCGTCGAAACGCGGCTGGCGACCGGCGAGCCGTACATCATCTTCGTCGATGAAGTGAACCGCACGATGCCCAAGCATCAGCGCGACCTCGGCCTCAAGGTCACCACGTCGAACCTGTGTTCGGAAATCACCCTGCCGACTGGCCCCGATCACCTCGGCAACGATCGCACCGCGGTCTGCTGCCTGTCGTCCTTGAACCTCGAAACCTGGGACCAGTGGCACGGCGATGCGGGCTTCATCGAGGATTGCATGCGCTTCCTCGACAATGTCCTTCAGGATTACATCGACCGCGCCGAGCCCGAAATGGCGCGCGCCAAATATGCCGCCGAGCGCGAGCGCTCGGTCGGCCTCGGCGTCATGGGGCTGCACAGCTTTTACCAGGCGCGCGGCATCGCCTTTGAAGGCGCCATGGCCAAGTCGTGGAATCTGAAGATGTTCCGCCACATCCGCGCCCAGGTCGACCAGGCGTCGATGAACCTCGCCGCCGAAAGGGGCCCCTGCCCCGATGCCGCCGACATGGGCGTCATGGAGCGGTTTTCGTGCAAGATGGCGATCGCGCCGACGGCGAGCATCTCCATCATCGCCGGCGGCACCAGCGCCTGTGTCGAGCCGATCCCCGCCAACATCTACACCCACAAG
>JANOCM010000561.1:0-2143 GCA_031412175.1 Alphaproteobacteria bacterium | reverse complement strand
CCGGGCGCGGTACAGATCACCGTCTGCAACCGGTGGTCGCCGACCCGCGATACTGCCAGCATGCCGGCCGGATCATTGGGATAGACGCCGACGAACACCCGGTAGCGCGGATAATCGAGGCGGGCGGTAAGGTTGCGCAGCATCGCGCCGATCACCGCCGCCTCGTCCCAGGCCGGCACAATGATGGCGATGGCGGCGGGATCGGGCTGGCGCAGCGATACGGCGCTGGCGCGGGCGTGGCGCGAATAGACAAAGGCGCGGCGCCACAGCAGCCGGGCGAAATAGACGCTGTCGATGAACAGGTCGTCGAGGCTCGACAGCGCAATGCCGATCGCGGTGACCAGCAGCAATTCGCCCAGCAGCGCGTGCCAGGCGGCGAGCAGCAGCGGCCCGGCGCCGGACACGGGCTTTACAGGGTGGGTGCCCCGGAGGACCGGCACGAAGGCAGACGGGGAGGGCCGTTTGCTCGTATTGCCGTGCCCCGGGGCACCCTCGGCAGCTGGTGGCGGTGGTGCAGGGTCAAGACACCTTGTCGCCGCCAGTGCCGATCGCAGAGGGCAGGGCCCCGATCAGGGCCTCGCCGAAACCGAATTTGTCGCGCAGCCGTTGCAGCGTCGCGGTATCGACGCTGATCGCCAGCGCCGCGGTCGCCACGCCGTCGATATCCTGCGGCAGGCCGAGCGGCTCGCAGTCCCAGCCGGTGGCGAGCACGCCGGGCAGGAACGCCATGTGCGTCATCATCGTAAAGCGACCGATGCCGTGTGCCAGGCCATATTCGACGATTGCCACGGCGAGATGCTCGCGCACCCGTTCGGCATCGCGGCGCGCGAGGCCGGGCCGGGTGACCAGCCGGGTGATCTCCCAGATGTCCGGCCCGCGTGGCACGCCATCGGCGCACAGCTGCGGGAATTTGTCGCCGAGCAGATGCGGGCCGGTGCTGGGCAGCAGCCGCACCGATCCGAGGTGGCCGCCCAATTGCGCGTCGCCGGCGATCAGATAGATGCTGTCGTCGCGATCATATTCGTCGATCTCGTGGACGTCGTTGGCGACGGGCAGGTTCCATTTCAGCTGGTCGACGAACACCGTCTTGCGATCGGCGTGCATGGCGCTGATCGTCGCGGCAAAGGCGCTGCGTTGCGATCCGGCGACGAGCTGTATTGGATGGGCCATCGTGACGCTCCAGCGCCGGTCTTTGGCGCCAGAGGATGATGCGACGGTTGATCTCGGCGGGGTATATCCCTGATAGGGGGTAATGACCGCCGAAACCCAATATCTCGACCTGATGCGCCGTGTCTGGGAGACCGGCGCCCACCGCGGCGATCGCACCGGCACCGGCACCCGCGCGCTGTTCGGCGAAACCATGCGCTTCGACCTGTCCGACGGTAGCGTGCCATTGCTGACGACCAAGCGGATTTTCTGGAAATCGGCAGTCAAGGAACTGATCTGGTTCCTGTCGGGCGACCGCAACATCCGCACATTGGTCGAACAGGGCGTCCATATCTGGACCGACTGGCCGCAGGCGCGGTTCAACGCCGCCACTGGCGCCGGGCTCGACCGCGATGCGTTCGAAGCGCGCATATTAGCCGACGCGGATTTCGCGGCGGAATGGGGCGATCTCGGGCCGGTCTATGGCGTGCAATGGCGGCATTGGCCGACCTACACGCCCGCCGCCGACGGGCTGTATGCCCGCGACGCGGACGGTATCGACCAGATTGCCATGCTCGTTCACGGGTTGAAACGAAATCCCAATAGCCGGCGCCATATCTTCACCGGCTGGAACGTCGCCGAACTCGATCAGATGGCATTGCCGCCGTGCCACATGACCTACCAATATTTCGTTAACAATGGCAGTTTAAGCGGCATTCTATATCAGCGTTCGTGCGATCTCGGCCTCGGTTTTCCTTTCAACATCTTCGAGGCAGCGCTGCTTCTTAGGATGCTCGCCCAGCAATGCGACTTGCAGGCGGGCGAAATTGTCTGGATGGGCGCCGATTGTCATCTCTATAGCAACCACGAACATCTCGTGACCGAGCAACTGGCACGCGACCCGCGGCCGTTTCCCAAACTCGATATCGTCCGCCGCCCCGACGACATGTTCAGCTATGACCCGGCGGATTTCGTCATCACCGGCTATGATCCGCAC
>JANOCM010000560.1:0-2235 GCA_031412175.1 Alphaproteobacteria bacterium | reverse complement strand
GCTGGCGCTGTTCTTCATCGGCGGCATCATCAAGCACGCCAAGGCCTGCAACGCCTTCACCAACCCGTCGACCAACAGCTACAAGCGGCTGGTGCCGGGCTTCGAGGCGCCGGTGCTGCTCGCCTATTCGTCGCGCAACCGCTCGGCGTCGTGCCGCATTCCGTACGGCAGCGGCGGCAAGGCCAAGCGTGTCGAGGTGCGCTTCCCTGATGCGATGGCCAACCCGAATCTGTGCTACACCGCGCTGCTGATGGCCGGCCTCGACGGCATCGAGAACCGCATCCACCCGGGCGCGCCGATGGACAAGAACCTCTACGATCTGCCGCCCAAGGAACTGAAGAAGGTACCGACGGTGTGCGCCAGCTTGCGTGAAGCGCTCGCGGCTTTGGACAAGAGCCGTGCGGTGTTCACCAAGGGCGGGGTGTTCACCGACGACCAGATCGATTCGTATATCGAGCTGAAGATGCACGATGTGCTGCGTTGGGAGATGACCCCGGCACCGGTGGAGTTCGATATGTATTACAGCTCGTAGCGGCTGCCGCTTAGGGGAGAATTCGTTCTTCACGAATTCTCCCCTAAGCGCAGACTCGCGAAGAGCTCGGCCGGCAAGACGGCGGGTTTCACCCGCCGGACTCGTCCGACGCAGGCCCGGGCTTTGCCCGGGCCTTTCTTCGTTCTGCTGCCCCGACGTTCAGGCGATGGATCCCCGCCTACGCGAGGATGACGACCGCAAATTGCGACTCGCAACGCCCGCGATGCTGCACCGCACCAAGCCCCACAGCCCCTGCCCAAAAAACCGGCAGCTGCCCAAATAATGCCAAAAACCCAACAAAAAAGGGCCGGTGCTTTCGCACCGGCCCCGAAGTCTATCCTTGGGGAGGATCGCCATATTGGCCAATCCTTTGTGCACTGCAGCACAATCGATTGCAACCCAAAAAATGATTGTGCGGCAATTAATTCGATTCCACGCGCCGACACAGCCGTTCGCCCCCTGTTCCCCCGCGCGACACGGCCCTATAACAAAACTATGAGCGACCTGTTCGCCGCGACCGCGGCCCCTAGCGACTATGATGCCAGCCATATCGAGGTGCTGGAGGGGCTCGAGCCGGTTCGCCGCCGCCCCGGCATGTATATCGGCGGCACCGACGAACGCGCGCTGCACCATCTCGCCGCCGAAGTGCTCGACAATGCGATGGACGAGGCGGTCGCCGGCCATGCCAGCCGCATCGAAGTGACGCTGGAGGCAGATGGCAGCCTGACGATCAGCGACAATGGCCGCGGCATCCCGATCGATCCGCACCCGCGCTTTCCCGACAAATCGGCGCTCGAGGTCATCATGACCATGCTGCATTCGGGCGGCAAGTTCAGCGGCAAGGCCTATGCGACGTCGGGGGGCCTGCATGGTGTCGGCATTTCGGTGGTCAACGCGCTGTCGTCGGAAATGACCGTCGAGGTGGCGCGCAATCGCGAGCTGTTCCGCCAGGGCTTTTCGCGCGGCCACCCGACATCGAAACTCGAAAAAATGGGCGCCGTTCCCAATCGCCGCGGCACCACCATCCGCTTCCTGCCCGACACCCAGATCTTCGGCGAGGACGCGAAATTCCGCGCCTCGCGCCTCTACAAGCTGGCACGATCAAAGGCCTATCTGTTCGGCGGCGTCGAAATCCGCTGGAAGGGCGCCGCGGCGCTGCTCGATGGCGACACGCCCGAAACCGCGGTGTTCCAGTTCCCCGGCGGCCTCGCCGACCATTTGCGCGAGCGCATCGCCGATCGCGAGATGGTCACGCCCGAACTGTTCGCCGGCCGCGCCGACCTCGCCGAGGGCAAGGGGGCCGTCGAATGGGCCTGCGCCTGGCCGCATTACGGCGAAGGCGCCGCGAGCTTTTACTGCAACACCATCCCGACCCCCGATGGCGGCACGCATGAAACGGGGCTGCGCACGGCGCTGACCCGGGGCCTGCGCAACTATGCGGTGCTGACCGGCAACAAAAAGGCCGGCGAACTGTCGGGCGAGGATGTCTTCACCGGCGCCGAGATCATGCTGTCGCTGTTCATCCGCGACCCGCAATTCCAGAGCCAGACCAAGGACCGCCTGACCAGCCCCGAGGCGACGCGGCTCGTCGAGAACGCCATCAAGGATCATTTCGACCACTGGCTGACCGGATCGGGCGAGCGCGGCAAGGCGCTGCTGGCCTTTGTCATCGAGCGCATGGAGGATCGCCTCCGCCGCCGCGC
>JANOCM010000559.1:0-1935 GCA_031412175.1 Alphaproteobacteria bacterium | reverse complement strand
GCTGACTTAGGTCGCTTGGCTCCGCGATGGGGCGTCGCCAAGTGGTAAGGCACCGGTTTTTGGTACCGGCATTCGCAGGTTCGAATCCTGCCGCCCCAGCCAAGATCCAGAACGGGCATATGGCAGGGGGGATTTGGCGTGCGCAAACGGACGATAGCGCTCGGGACGGTCGGCGCGGTCCTGCTCGCCGGCGGGGTCTGGTACGCCAGCCTCGACCAGGAAACCCGCGGTGTGCTGGCGGCAATGCCCACCAACGCCGATGTGCTGGCGTGGTCGCAGGACCAGCGCGACGCAGCGTTCCGGGCGATGGATCGGCTGCCGGTGCTGGCCGCGGCCAACGAAATCGCGCCGTCGGCGCAGCCATTGCCGCTGCCGGCGGGCAAGCCGTTGGTCATTCCCGGCGTCGACCGCTATCTGGCCGGGCAGCGTGCCGCCGGTATCGTCATCGTCCAGGATGGCAAGGTGCGCTTCGAACGCTATGGGCTCGGCTTTGATGCCGATGGCCGCTGGACGAGCTTTTCGGTCGCCAAATCCTTCACCTCGACGCTGGTCGGGGCGGCCATCCGCGACGGCGCCATCAAGAGCCTCGACGACAAGGTCAGCCTGTATATCCCCGACCTTCGCGGATCGGCCTATGATGATGTTTCCGTCCGCCAACTGCTGACGATGAGTTCGGGCGTGCGCTGGAACGAGGATTATGAAGATCCGAACGCCGATGTCGCACGCTTCAACAAGGCGACGCCCGATCCCGGTGTCGATGCGACGGTCAGCTATATGGGCAAACTGCCGCGCGCCCATCCGCCGGGCACCGTCTGGCACTACAACACCGGTGAAACCAATCTGATCGGCGTGCTGGTATCATCGGCAACGAAAAAGCCGCTGTCGCAGTATCTGCAGGAAAAAATCTGGCAGCCGGGTGGCATGGCGGCCAAGGCGACGTGGCTGAAGGGCAGGACTGGCCAAGAGATCGCCGGCTGCTGCCTGCAGGCGGCGACGCGCGATTTTGCCCGGATGGGGCTGTTCGTCCTCGCGGACGGCCACGGCATTGTGCCCGCCGGCTGGTTTGCGCAGGCGACGGTGAAGCAAAAGGACATCGGCGACCCGGGCAAGGGCTATGGTTTCCAGTGGTGGACCTATGACGATGGTTCGGTCGCGGCGCAGGGCATTTTCGGCCAGGGCATCTTTATCGATCGCAAGCGCCGGTTGGTGATCGCGTCGAATGCTGACTGGACGCGGGCGACCGAAGGGCCGGAGGGGGAGGCGCGTGAGGCGTTTTACCGGCAGGTGCAGGCGCTGGTGGACGCGGGGGCGTAGGGAGCAGGGGCCCCGAAGGTCTCTCGGAAACTTAGTTCACTGTCATCCCGGCGAAGGGCGGGGCCCAAAAACCACAACCTTCGCTACCAATATCGTCCTGCGGTGGCGATATTTGTGGTTTATGGGTCCCGGCCTTCGCCGGGATGACATGTAGGTGGGGCGGGGCAAGGGCATGGGCAAAGCCCATGCTGGCGTCGGACGGGTTCGGTTGGCCTGATGCCAACCGCCCCGCCGGCCGGGCTTGCGCCTGTCGGCGCGCGGCCCGCGCGCTCGCGGCGCTAAGCCGCGAACTGGTTCATCGTGTTGTGCGCGCCGCCCGCCTTCAGCGCCGCTTCGCCGGCGAAATAGTCCTTGTGGTCGTCGCCCAAGTCCGACCCCGACATGTTCTGGTGCTTGACGCAGGCGATACCTTGGCGGATTTCGGCGCGCTGGACGTTCTTGACATAGCCCAGCATGCCCTCGGTGCCGAAATATTCGCGTGCGAGGTTGTCGGTCGACAGCGCCGCGGTGTGATAGGTCGGCAGCGTGATCAGATGGTGGAAGATGCCGGCGCGGCTGGCGCTGTCGGCCTGGAAGGTGCGGATGCGCTCATCAGCTTCGATGGCGAGGTCGGTGGTGTCG
>JANOCM010000558.1:0-3542 GCA_031412175.1 Alphaproteobacteria bacterium | reverse complement strand
GTCATCAAGTCGGTGCTCAGCGCCGAGATCAACATTCCGCTGGCCTTCATGATGACCGGCTGCATCGTCGGGCTGATGTGGCAGCAGCAACAGGGCCGCAAGCAGGCACCGGCCGGCACTGTTCCCGACGCGATTCAGGGTAGCGGAACAGCGACCCGTTAATGCTGTTTCAGACGCCGCAGTTCTTTGCGTTCTTCGCCATTGTCATGCTGTTCTACGCCGCCACGATGCGGCGGCTCCGGTTGCAGAATGCCATCGTCATGGTGGCGAGCTATGTCTTCTACGCCTTCTGGGACCTGCGCTTTCTTTCGCTGATCATCACCGCGACGGCGGTGGCGTTCATTGCCGGCATCGGCGCCAGCGGGGCACGGATCGAAAATCGGCAGTTGCGCAATGCGCTGCTGTTCCTGGGCGCCGGCTCGGCGATCAGCTTCGTGCCCGGGCTGCCCGGGACGGCCCCCTATCTTGGCGCCTGTGCCGCGCTGGGGGTGGCGATCTTCGGTTTTGTTGCGGTGGTCAACCGCACGACACCCGAACGTCGCCAGCAGGCGAGTGTCGTCGCCGGTGTCGTCTTCAACCTGGCGCTGCTCGGCTTCTTTAAATATTTCAACTTTTTCGCCGATTCGCTCAGCGATCTCGGGCGCTTGCTCGGCGCCGAGCTCGGTTATGTGACCTTGAAGGTCGTGCTGCCGGTCGGCATCAGCTTTTTCACCTTCCAGAAACTGGCGTACATCATCGATGTGAAGCGCGGCCGCGTCGAGGCATCGACCGATCTCATCAAGTTCGGTGCCTTCGTCGCCTATTTCCCGCAGCTGGTCGCCGGGCCGATCGAGCGTGCCGGGCATCTGCTGCGCCAGTTCGATGTGCCGCGCCAGTTGACGTGGCACGGCTTTGCCACCGGCGCCGCGCTGTTCCTCTGGGGCATGTATAAAAAGGTCGTCGTCGCCGACAACATCAGCCCGATCGCCAACCGCGTCTTCGATGCGCCGGGCAGCATGACATCGGGCGAATTGCTCGTCGGGTTGCTCGCCTTCACCTTCCAGATCTTCTGCGATTTTTCGGGCTACAGCGACATGGCACGCGGGCTGGCGCGGATCATGGGGCTCGACCTGATGATCAATTTCAACATTCCCTATGTGTCGCGCACCCCGTCGGAATTCTGGGAACGCTGGCACATCTCGCTGTCGTCATGGCTGCGCGACTATCTCTACATCCCGCTCGGCGGCAATCGCGGCGGGCCGTTGCTGACCTATCGCAACCTGTTCCTGACGATGCTGCTCGGCGGGCTGTGGCACGGCGCCAGCTGGACGTTCGTCGCTTGGGGAGCATTCCACGGCGGCATCCTGATCGCTTATCGCCTGCTCAACGTCGATCGCTGGCTGGCGGCACAACCCCCGCATGGGGCCAGCGCGGCGCTGCGCGATGCCGGGCTGATCGCCATCATGTTCATGCTGACGATGTTCGGCTGGCTGCTGTTCCGCGCCGCCGATCTCGCCACCGTCGGCGCCTTCATGGCCGGGCTGGCGCAGGGCGAGGGCTGGGCGGCGGCGCCCTGGGCAACGCTCGGTTTCTACGTCGCGCCGCTGCTGGTCGTGCAGGCCTGGCAGCTCTGGGTCCGCGATCTTGAATTCCTGCCGCGGCTGCCGGCATTCGCCCGGCTCAACGTCGCGCTGTTCCTCGTGTTTTCGCTGGTCTTCCTCGCGCCGACGGCCCCGTCGGCCTTCATCTACTTCGATTTCTGATCGATGCGGCCGCTGCGCACCCTGGGGATCGGCATCGCCATCATCGGCTATGCGCTGGTTTTCGGCGAGTTTTTCCTCCGCGGCTTTGCCCCGCAACCGCTGGTGCCGCGCTATGTCACTGGCGGGCCCGATGGCATCCGCGCCAACATCGCCAACGTCGCCTTTCGCCAGACGACCCCGGAAGTCGATGTCGTCGTCCGCTACAATGACCACGGCATGCGCGACGACCGGCCGGCGCCGCCGCTCGCCAAGGCGCCGGGCGAATGCCGGGTCGCGCTGGTCGGTGACAGCTATTTCGTCGGCTTCGAAAGCGATTTCCCGCACGCCTTCGGCAAGCAGCTCGAGGACCGGCTGGCGGCGGCGCGCACCCCGGCGCGGGTGCTCGATTTCGCCGTGTCCGGGTTCGGCACCGCCGAAGACCTGATCGTCATCCAGCGCCGGGTGGCGGCGTGGCGACCCGATGTCGTCATCATGTCGTGGCACGCGAGCGACCCCGACGACAATGTTCGGTCGCAACTGTTTCGGCTGGTTGATGGCCGGCTGCAGCCGACGGGTGGTGCGTTCCTGCCCGGCGTTTCGGTCAGCGACCGGTTGATGCGGGTGCCCGGCTATCGCTGGCTGATCGAGAACAGCCACCTTTACAGCGCGCTGCGCGAAAAGGCCGGCACGGCGCTCAAGGGCTTTCTCGCTGATCTGCGCGGCAAGGCGCAGGCTGCCGAAGCGCCGGTCGCCAGCGATCCGGCAACCGAGATGCCAGCCCGCGCGCCGGGTGCCGGCAGCGCGGCGCTCGACCTCGCGTTGCTGACGGCGTCACGCGACGCATCGCGCGCGATCGGTGCACAATTCCTGCTGTTCGACATCCCGATCTGGTCGAACCGGACGAAATTCTATTCGGCGCAGGTGCTGTATCTCGGGCCTTTGCCCGGCATCGCCAGCGTGTCACCACAGGATGCCTTCACTGCGGTAGCCCGGCCGGACCTCAAGCTGTATCACGAACAGGGCCATCTTCACTGGACCGACGCCGGCAATGCGCTGGCGGCGCGCGTCGCCGCCGATGACATCGCGCGGCGCGGCTGGCTGGCTGGATGTGGCGATGCGGTGGGGCGGGCGAAAGCGGTTGCCGCCACCCGGCTACCAGTGACGCCATGACCCGCGACGCCTATCGCGCCTTTCGCATCATCCCGACGCGCTGGATGGACAATGACGCCTACGGCCACGTCAACAATGTCGTTTACTACAGTTGGTTCGACACGGCGGTGAACACGCTGCTCGTTGAATGGGGGCTGCTCGACATCCGGGCCGGGCGGACCATCGGGCTCGTCGTCGAAACCGGCTGCCGCTACCACCGATCGGTAGCCTTTCCCGAAAGCGTCGAGGCCGGGGTGCGCATCGCCAGCCTAGGCACATCGAGCATCCGCTGGGAAGTCGGGCTGTTTACCGCCGGGCATGAAGCGCCGGCGGCCGAAGGCTTTTTCATCCATGTCTATGTCGATCGCGATACGCGGCGGCCGATGCCGCTGGCCGATGCATGGCGCGAAAGGCTGGCCACGCTGGCGACGTGACCGCCCGATAACCCTTATGAGTAATAGGCCGACAACGGCTTGTTCAGCATATTGCCCGGTGAAACAGGGCCGCAAGCGCGCCTTCGCCACCATGGCGGTCCTGGGGGCACGCGACCATGACCAGGCGGGCAGCGCCGCATCAGCTTGTCGGGCACCAGTTCGTGTCGCTCGATGGCTTGCGCGGCGTCGCGGCCATCCTGATCCTCATTTTCCACGCCCCCGACATGACGATCCGCAA
>JANOCM010000557.1:0-8771 GCA_031412175.1 Alphaproteobacteria bacterium | reverse complement strand
GAGATGGCGGCGATCGCCGGGGCGACGAAGCCCGACGAGATCCTGCTCGTCGTCGATGCGTTGACCGGCCAGGACGCGGTGAATGTAGCCAGCGCCTTCAAGGCCGAGGTGGCGCTGACCGGCGTGATCCTGACCCGCATGGACGGCGATGCCCGCGGCGGTGCGGCACTGTCGATGCGCGCGATCACCGAACGGCCGATCAAGTTCGCCGGCACGGGTGAAAAGCTTGACGCGCTGGAGGCGTTCGATCCGCAGCGCGTGGCCGGCCGCATCCTCGGCATGGGCGACATCGTCGGGCTGGTGGAGCGCGCCGCCGCCAATTTCGAGGAAGCCGAGGCCGAAAAGCTCGCCGCCAAGCTGGCCAAGGGCCAGTTCGACATGGAGGATTTGCGCAGCCAGCTGCGCCAGATGAAGGCCATGGGCGGACTGGGCGCGCTGGCGGGCATGCTGCCGGGGATGGCGCAGGCCAAGAAGGCGATGGCCGACGGCAAGGTCGACGACAAGGTGCTGGGGCGGATGGAGGCGGTGATCAGTTCGATGACCCCCAAGGAACGCGCCAAGCCGGAGATTCTGACTGCCAAGCGCAAGATCCGCATCGCCAAGGGCGCCGGCACGACGGTCCAAGAGGTCAATAAAGTCATCAAGATGCAGATGGACATGGCCACGGCGATGAAGAAGCTGCGCAAGATGGGCGGCATGAAGGGCATGGCCGCGATGATGGCCAAGATGGGTGGTGCTGGCGGCGGCGGCATGGGTGCCATCGGCGGGCTGCTCGGCGGCGGCGGCATGCCACCCGGTTTCGACAAATTCACCAAACGCTAGAAATCAACGAAGGAAGAACGACCAATGGCACTTGCAATTCGCCTCGCCCGTGGTGGCATGAAGAAGCGTCCCTATTACCGCATCGTCGTCACGGATTCGCGCAACGCCCGCGACGGCAAGTTCATCGAAAAGATCGGCACCTATAACCCGCTGCTGCCCAAGGATTCGGCCGAGCGCATCAAGCTTGATACCGACCGTGCCAGCCATTGGCTGAGCGTTGGCGCCCAGCCTTCGGATCGCGTGGCGCGCTTCCTCGATGCCGCCGGTGTCCGCACCCGCGCCGCCAAGATCAACCTGAAGAAGGGTGAGCCGGGCGACAAGGCCAAGGAACGCGCCCAAGTCAACGCCGACAAGGCCGAGGCCGCTGTCGCCGCCGCCGCCCAGGCCGAAATCGACGCCAAGCAGGCCGCGATCGACGCCAAGGAAGCCGCCGAAGCCGAAGCTGCTGCTGCTGCCGAAGCGGCTGCTGCGCCGGTTGCGGAAGAAGCTGCCGCTGAAGAGCCGGCCGCTGAAGAAGAGCCTGCCGATGCCGCGCCGGATGCCGTGGTTGAGGAAGCCCCGGCCGACGCCGGTGTCGAAGCCCCGACCGCCGAAGCCGCTGACGAAGAGCCCAAGGCCTGAGCCGCCGGCTCGTCCCCGCCGTTGCGGCCGCGCTTGCGGCGGCGATGGCGTGGGCGGCCGTCGCCCATCTGCGCGCCAGCCCGCTGGCGATGCCCGCCGACCCGGCGGTGATCGGGATCGACCGAGAGTTCGCCGCGGCGCTGGCGTGTTTTGCCGCGGTGCCGGGGCTGTTGTGGCCGCGCACCCGCCAGGCCGTCGCGGTGGCGGTCATGATGGGCATCGTCTACGTCGTGTCGGCGCGGCGACTGGCGGGGACGCTCGACATGAGCGCGCTGGCGCTGCTGCCGATGTTCGCCGCGGCGCTGTATATCTGGTGGCCGCAACTGGTGAAGGCACGCAATCCCGATGGCTGATGTGACCCTGGCAGCTGTCGCCGGCGCCCATGGCATTACCGGCGAGGTGCGGTTGAAACTGTTCGCGCAGGGGCTCGACAGCCTGACCGTGCACAAGCAGTTCACCGCCGGCGGCCGCACGCTGACGCTGAAATCGATCCGCCCCGACAAGATCGGCGCGGTGGCGCGCTTTGCCGAAATCGGCGACCGCACGGCCGCCGAGAATTTGCGCGGGACTTTGCTGTCGGTGCCGCGCGCCAGCCTGCCGCCGCTGGCGGAGGGCGAATATTATCATGCGGATATCATCGGTCTTTCGGCCGTCACCACAACTGGCGAGGCCATCGGCACGGTGACCGCGATCGAGAATTACAACGCCGGCGACATTCTGGAAATCACCTACCCAGACGGCAAGACGGTGATGGTGCCGTTCCGCGCACCGGCGGTGCCCGAGGTCGGCGCGGTGGTGGTGGTCGATCCGGCGTGGCTTGCGTAGTATATACGGCGTGTGTATACAGGACTGATGGCGCGGACGAAGATCTTCAAATCGGGCAATGCCAATGCCGTGCGTTTCCCGGCAAGCTTTGCCGTTGAGCCCGGTATGACCGTCGAAGTGCGCGAGGAACAGGGGCGCTGGATCGTGGAAGCAGTGCCGGACGTGCCGAAGAAGATCGACCTGACGGGGGTTTGGGGAAGTATTCCCGGCATCAAGCCGATCCGCAGCGAAGACCGCGAGTTCGATGAACGACCCTCGGAGATCGAGGCGCGCCAACGCAATGGCGGCTGAGCCACGATATCTTCTCGACACGAATATCTGCATTTTCATTCTCGACGCGACTTTGCCGGGATTGCGGCGGCGTCTGGAGCAGGTCGACGAAGGCGAACTCGCAACTTCGACCATCGTGCTCGCTGAATTGTTGCGCGGCACTGACCTGGACAGCGAGCGCGAGATGCTCCGCCTTGCATCGTTGCTCACCATCGTCCCGGCGCTGCCGTTCGACGAGGCTGCAGCGCAGGCCTATGCAAAGCTGCCGTTCCGGCGCGGCCGGTTCGATCGATTGATCGCCGCGCATGCGCTGTCGCGCGGGCTGACCGTCGTGACGGCGAATGTTCGCGATTTCGCCGATGTGCCGGGCCTCGCGGTCGAAGACTGGACCCAGCCATGACCTGGGCCGCGACCATCCTCACGCTCTATCCCGAGATGTTCCCCGGCAGCCTCGGCCACAGCCTCGCTGGCCGCGCGCTCGCCGACGGCATCTGGTCCATCGCTGCCCGCAACATCCGCGACTGGGCGACCGACAAGCACCGCAGCGTCGACGATACGCCCGCCGGCGGTGGCCCCGGCATGGTGCTGCGCGCCGATGTCGTCGCTGCAGCCGTCGATGGCGTGGCCAACGGTACGCCCGTCATCGCCCTCACCCCGCGCGGCGCGCCCCTCACCCAGGCGAAAGTGCGGCAGCTGGCAAACGGTCCCGGTGTCACCCTCCTCTGCGGCCGCTTCGAAGGGTTCGACGAGCGCCTGTTCGACGCCCGCGCCATCGAACAGCTCAGCATCGGCGACTATATCCTGTCGGGTGGGGAGGTCGCGGCGACGGTGTTGCTCGATGCTTGCGTCCGGCTGTTGCCCGGTGTAATGGGCGCGGTCTTGAGCGGTGTGGACGAAAGCTTCGAAAGCGGCCTTCTCGAACACCCGCACTATACCAGGCCCCCCGAATGGGAAGGCCTGGCGATCCCCGAAGTGTTGCGATCGGGGGATCACGCAAAGATCGCCGCATGGCGAACGGAGCGGTCCGAACAGGACACACGGCTACGGCGGCCGGACCTTTGGCAGCGTCATTCCGACGCTGCGGGCCCACCGCCCTCTGGCGCGCGACGACAGAAGAAGGAGGAATGAGATGAATCTCATCCAGCAGATCGAAGCCGAAAACATTGCCAAGGCGGTTGCCGTTCGTGCCATCCCGCAGTTCCGTGCCGGCGACACGCTGCGCGTCGGCGTGAAGGTCGTCGAAGGCGAACGCACCCGCGTCCAGAATTACGAAGGCGTCTGCATCGCCCGCAGCAATTGCGGCATGGGGTCGTCGTTCACCGTCCGCAAGATCAGCTTCGGCGAAGGTGTCGAGCGCGTCTTCCCGCTCTATTCGCCGTCGATCGAGGCGATCGAAGTCGTCCGCCGCGGTGTCGTCCGCCGCGCCAAGCTCTATTATCTGCGCGGCCGTTCGGGCAAGTCGGCGCGTATCGTCGAAAAGCGCCTGCCGCGGCCCGAGAAGACCGAAGCCTGACGGCTGCGCCATTGTGCGTCGAAAGGGCCGCCCCGGGACACCCGGGCGGCCTTTTTTCATGCCGGCAGCAATCGCTGCGACAGCGCCGTCGGTCAGGCTTGATAGGATCGCAGGATGAAGTTGTAGCCGGCCTTGCTGTGCTGCCCGCCGGCAAAGCAGCGACCGGGACCGTTGCTGCTGTCGTAGAACAGGCTGCTGCACTTGGTGCAGAATCGCCAGTCGGCCTGCTCGCGGCGGCGGAGCGGCCGGTCGCGCTCGAGCCACAATTGCGTGTTGCGCAGCGCCTGGTGGCTGCCGAGCGCCGGGCATTTGCCCTTGTCGGGATAGCCATTGTAGAAAACTGTCCGGCAACCCCGGCACTGCCCCCATTTGTCCTGGCTCGGCTGGACGATCAGTTCGCTGTTGATGGCAAAAAGATGAAACGTCCAGCCGACCGGACTATGGGTTTGGTCGTCAAGGCAGCGGCCATTGCCTGCGCTGCTGTGAAACAAGGTCTGGCAGCGGCCGCAGAAACGGAACGGTTCGCGATAAGGGCTCGCCACCGATGCTTGTGCATCTTCCGATTCCTGAAAGGCGCGAGACGCAGTAGCCGCGAGCACACCCGGCAACGTGATCGCAGTAACAACTATGGATCGACGGGTCGGGCGCATTCTGGACACCTCCAGGAACCAACCGATACCCAACAAAAATGCCCTTAAAATCGCAAAAAGTCAACGTTACTTCAGCGCCGGCGCGACACGAACAGCGGCCGCTCCGGCAACGGGACGGCCCTTTTCGTCGCGGCGCCGGCGTGACTTGGCGTTGCCGGAAGGTTAGACTGGGAAGTAATCGCCTCGCAAAGGCTGCCCGATGCCGCATTTTCTTGCCGTCTACACCATGCAGCCCGAAGCCCTCGCGCGCTTCCGCAGCCTGCCCAAGGCCGAGCAGGATGCCATCGATGCCATCGGCCTGCCGCAATGGGCCGCATGGGAGGCAAGACACGCCGCACAGCTTCCCGATCGCGGCGGCATGGTCGGCAAGACACGGCGCGTCACCAGGCACGGCATCGCCGACGCGGTCAATCCGTTCTGCGGCTATGTCGTGGTCGAGGCCGACAGCATCGATGCCGCCGCCCGGCTGTTCCACGACCATCCGCACATCACTGTCTTCCCCGGGGAAGGCGTCGACATCATGCCCTTCCTCGCCGGCCCGGCGTCGGTCTGCGGTCCGGCCTGAACAACGGGCCCCGGCGACGGCGCAGCGCCGCGCCGACAAGGCCAAATCCGGCGATCAGCATGGCCCAGCTTTCCGGCTCCGGCACGAACGACCCCGGCGGGCGCGGCAGACCCGGCGGTGCGGTGAGCGGCAGCCGGTCGAGGCTGAAGCCGGCGCCGAACAGCGCGGCGAGCAACTCCGCATCGGTACCGACATGGCCGGGCACCAATGTCGGCAGTGTGACTGCGGAGCCGTCGGCAAGAAACGCGAAATTGTAATTGTCGTCGAGCGTGACCGGGCTGCCGTCGAAGGCGAACACCGGCTGGCAGATCAGCAGTGGCGAGCAACCAAGATCGAGCGCTGCGACATCGCTATTGTAGACGCCGGGATTGTCGGGGTCGTCGCCGATCAAACGGAAGATAGCGCGATAGCCCGGATCGGCATTTACCGAGAGCTGCGCCTGCAGGATGTTGAACGGCATTCCGGTCACCCGGCCGAAATCCATGTCGAAGCTGTTTTCGAAGATCGGCACGCTGAAGACGTCGCCGTTGACGCTGCCTGAATCATACAGCGGCCCGATGTCGAAACCGAACACGCTGGCCTTGAGCGCCTGGATGTTGACGTCGCCGGCGAACACCAGTTCGGTCAGGTTCGACAGCCGCGCCACCAGCGACGTCACCGGCGCGACCCCCAGGTTGCGCACGCCCGAAATCAGCGTGAAATCCTGCCCCAGCGGCACGCTGATCGATGTCGTGAAGGCACCGATGCTGCCGTCGCCGAACACCTGCCGGACCGGGGTCAGAAAGCGATAGGTCTCGATCGGCGTGAACGACAGGCTGAGCGTCTGGCGCAGGTCGAAAGCGACCCCGGCGTTGGCAGCGAGCAGGCCATAGCCGATGCCGCCGATATTGCCGTTGAGCGGAATTCCGATCGCCTTGCTGATGATATTGCCGACATTGGCATCGAGCGCGGCGATGTTGCCGCGCCCGAGCGTGACGAGGTTGGTCGCCGTGCTGCCGGTACCAGGGCTCGAGATGCCGTCGATATTGGGGATGCCGAAACGCGCCGAAATGTTGCCGTCGAGGCCCGACACATAGGTGTTGAACGGCACGACATTGCCCAGGAATTCGGCCTGCACACTGTTGATCGAGGCCAGGGTCTGCGATTCGTCGACCTTGAAGCGGCCGAGCGACGGGCCCTGGCAAAAGCCGGCGACGCAGGCGCGGGCGCCGACAAAGGCTTCGAACGCGGCGTCCATGGTGATGAACGCGTCCAGCGTCGGGGAATGGGCTTGCAACCGGGCACTGACCGGCGTGATGCCGACGCCGAGCTTGAGGGTCGGCGCGTTGAAGCCCGGGATGCTGAAGCTGCTGCGGATGGTGAACGGATCACCGATGGCGTTGGCGAAATCGGCCGGCGTGTCGATCCGGACATTGACCGGATATTGCGCGTCGAAGGAACCGCTGTTGAACCTGGCGCCATAGTTGAGGCCGAAGTTGAAATGCACGTCGGCGCCGGCTTCGGCGCCGGTATCGCAGCTCGGCAACGGCGTGTGGCGGCACGGATCATAGATCTTGCCGAACGACTTGCCGAGATCCTGCTGGCCGGGGCCGAGCCGCCGCGTACCGCTATCGATGTCGACCGCGGGGCCGTTCGCATAGACGCTGCGGCCCTTGACCGCGAACACGGCGCTGAAATCCACTGCCGCCGCCGGACTGGCCGCGACGACGATATAGCCGGCCATGAGCCGGTAACGAAAGCTGAGCATACGCCACTCCCCACCCGGCGAGTGACGCCGGGCCAGACGACCGGATCGATCTGCCCCGGCCCGTTCGGGTTCATGAGGCACCGACCCAACGCGCGCGCTGACCCGATGCGAACTATGACAGGCGCGGCCTAATATTCGATTAGCGCCGCCGCCCGTGCGTGCCTTGCGCCGGACCGTGCTTCCCCGGCGGCGCATCGTCCCCTATGACGGGCGGGTGACCGACGACCTCCCCACCGAAGGCCGAATTCTCGATGGCCGGCACTATCTGCCGCTGCGCGTCTATTTCGAAGATACCGATCATACCGGCATCGTCTATCACGCCAACTACCTGCGCTTCATGGAGCGCGCGCGCACCGAGATGCTGCGCCTCGCCGGCGTCGTCCACACCGACATGCTGGCGGAACAGACCGGCTATTACGCCGTGCACGCGATGAATATCACCTGGGTACGCCCAGCCCGGATCGACGACCAGCTCGTGGTTGTCAGCCGCGTCACCAGGGTGCGCGCCGCCGCCACCTGCCTGGTCCACGATGTCATGCGCGCCGGCGAACTGCTGTGCAGCGCCGAAGTCACTGCCGCCTTTCTCGACATGGCGGGCCGTCCGCGCCGCCAGTCGAAGATCTGGCACGAACGTTTCACCCTGTTGATGCAACAAGCTGCGAGTGTTTGATGGACCCTATTGCCAAGGCCGCGGCTGACCTCAGTCCGTGGGCGCTGTTTCTCGAAGCCGACATCGTCGTCAAGCTGGTGATGTTCGGGCTGCTCGCCGCGAGCGTCTGGTCATGGGCGATCATCTTCGAGCGCTCGCGGCGGCTGAAGGCGATCAACCTCCAGGCCAAACAGTTCGAGGACTGGTTCTGGAAGGCCGAAAGCCTCGATGCGCTGTACGAGCCTGCCGCCAAGGCGCAGCATCCGTCGGCCAAGATGTTCGTCGCCGGGATGAACGAATGGCGCCGCAGCCTGGCGCGCGGCCGCGTCGATCGCGATGGTGTGCGGGCGCGGCTCGCGTCGATCACCCAGGTCAGCATCGCGCGCGAGATCGACGAGTTGGGCGATCGGTTGAACGTGCTGGCGACCATCGGCGCGGTGGCGCCCTTTGTCGGCCTGTTCGGAACGGTGTGGGGGATCATGCGCAGCTTCACTTCGATTGCCGCGTCGCAGAACACCACGCTGGCGGTGGTCGCACCGGGGATTGCCGAGGCGCTGTTCGCCACCGCCATCGGGCTGTTTGCGGCAATCCCGGCGGTGATCGGCTATAACCGGCTGCTGCATAACGTCGGCCGGCTGGAAGCACGGTTGGGGGCGTTTTCGGAGGAATTTCAGGGGCTGCTGTCGCGCCAGCTCGACAGTATGGACGCGAAGTGATGTTTTTCTCTGTCACACCGGCGCAGGCCGGTGCCCATGAAGCACAGGCTGTCGGCACGGATGCGCCTGCGTGGGCGATCTTGTGGGTTATGGGCCCCGGCCTGCGCCGGGGTGACAATCGGTGAGCATGGGTGCCCCCCGCCGGCGCGGCAAGTCGCAGCCGATGTCCGAAATCAACGTCACGCCGCTGGTCGATGTCATGCTGGTGCTGCTGATCATCTTCATGGTGACGGCGCCGCTGCTCGTCACCGGCGTGCCGATCGACCTACCCGACAGCAAGGCAAAGGCGCTGAAGAACGACGAAAAGCCGATTCAAGTCAGCATTGATTCATCGGGACAGGTGTTCATCGACCAGATGAAGGTGCCCGCCGCCACCCTGCCCGCCAAGCTCGC
>JANOCM010000556.1:0-5091 GCA_031412175.1 Alphaproteobacteria bacterium | reverse complement strand
CTACATGCTCGCCGTCGTCGTCGACGATCATGACATGGGCGTCACCCATGTCATCCGCGGCGACGATCACCTCAACAACGCCTTTCGCCAATTGGCGCTGATCCGCGCGATGCAGTGGCCCGAGCCGCAATACGCCCATATTCCTCTGATCCACGGGGCCGATGGCGCCAAATTGTCGAAACGCCACGGCGCGCTGGGGGTCAACGAATATCGCGACCAGCTCGGCATGTTGCCGGAAGCGGTGGAAAACTACCTGCTCCGCCTCGGTTGGGGCCATGGCGACGATGAATTCATCAGCCGCGAACAGGCGGTCGCGTGGTTCGACCTGTCGGGCGTGGGCCGCGGCCCGGCGCGTTTCGACATCAAGAAGCTTGAGAATATCAACGGCCATTACATCCGCGCTGCCGACGATGCTCGGCTGGTCGCACTGGTCGACGGCCGCGTTGCCGCTGCGCTGGGCCGGCCGCTGACCGCCGCCGACCGTGATATCTTGCAGCGCAGCATGGCCGAACTCAAGAAACGTGCCAACAATATCAATGATCTGGCTTCAGCATCGTTGTTCTTCCTTCGCACCCGCCCAATTCCGATGGACGATGGCGCGAGCAAGCTGCTAGCGTCGGCAGCACCGGGGGTGCTGGCATCGGCGCGCGCGCTGTTCGCCGCCATCCCCGACTGGACGGCAATTCGACTGGAAGAACAGGCACGCGCCTTGGCGGAATCATCGACCCTGAAGCTCGGCCAGGTGGCGCAGCCGCTGCGTGCCGCCGTCACCGGGTCGTCGCAGTCGCCGGGCCTGTTCGAGGTGATGGAAACGCTGGGCCGTGACGAAACCCTGGGGCGTATCGACGACGCCCTCGCACTGATCCCGACGCACTGAAATTCGCATAAAGGGCAAGCCGAATGACCGAACCCGCAACCTTCTCCGTCGATGGCAAGACCGGCAATTACCCGGTGCTGGCCGGCAGCGTCGGCCCCGAAGTCATCGATATCCGCAAGCTGTACGCCCAGACCGGGCGCTTCACCTATGACCCGGGCTTTACCAGCACCGCGGCGTGCGAATCAAAGATCACCTATATCGACGGCGACGCCGGCATCCTGCTGTATCGCGGCTATCCGATCGACCAGCTCGCCGAAAAGTCGAGCTTCCTCGAAGTCGCCCATCTGCTGCTCAACGGCAATCTGCCCAACCCGGCCGAGCACGCCGAATTCACCCGCAACATCACCCGCCACACGATGATCCACGAACAGCTGGCGCAATTCTACCGCGGCTTCCGCCGCGACGCGCACCCGATGGCGATCATGTGCGGCATCGTCGGCGCGATGGCCGCCTTTTACCATGATTCGACCGACATCCATGATCCGCAGCAGCGCATCATCGCGTCGCATCGCCTGATCGCCAAGATGCCGACCCTCGCCGCGATGGCGTACAAATACTCGATCGGGCAGCCGTTCCTCTACCCCGACAACAGCCTGTCGTTCGCCGGCAATTTCCTGCGCATGACCTTCGGCGTGCCGGCCGAACCCTACATCATCGATCCCATCGTCGAGGATGCGATGGAAAAGCTGCTCATCCTGCAGGCCGACCATGAACAGAACGCCTCGACCTCGACCGTGCGCCTTGCCGGATCATCGGGCGCCAACCCGTTCGCCTGCATCTCGGCCGGCATCGCCTGCCTGTGGGGCCCGGCGCATGGCGGTGCCAACGAGGCGGCGCTCAACATGCTGCGCGAGATCGGCCGCCCGGAACGCATTCCCGAATTCATCGCCCGCGCCAAGAACAAGGACGATCCGTTCCGGCTGATGGGTTTCGGCCACCGCGTCTACAAGAACTATGATCCGCGCGCCAAGGTCATGGCCGGGGTCGCCAAGACCATTCTCGACAAGCTCGGCATCGACGATCCCATCTTCGACGTTGCCCGCGAGCTCGAGCATATCGCCCTCAACGACCCCTATTTCATCGACAAGAAGCTTTATCCCAACGTCGATTTCTATTCGGGCGTCGTCATGTCGGCGATCGGTTTCCCGACCTCGATGTTCACCGTGCTGTTCGCGATTTCGCGCACCGTCGGCTGGATCGCGCAATGGACCGAGATGATGGAAGATCCCGAACAGAAGATCGGCCGTCCGCGCCAGCTCTATACGGGGCCGACCCATCGCGATTACGTGCCGCTGGCCAAGCGCGCCTGATCCCCAGCCCCGTCGTCGCTGTGTGTTATCGAGGAAGTGGCGTCATGCGTTTTGCCCTAGCGGCTTTGTTGATTGCCGGCGTTGCCGCCGCGCCGGCACTGGCCGGGCCGTTCGCCGAAGTCGGTGACCGGCAATTGCGCCAGGATGTCGACCTGTTGAAGGCCGCCGGGCTGATCGACGGCCCCGTCGACAGCTGGCCGCTGCCCTGGGCGCAGATCGACACTGGGCTCAACAAGGCGCACGACGGCCGCACGCTCGATCCCTATCTCAAGGCCGCCGTCGACCGGCTCGACCGGCTCGGCGACCTGGCGGCGCAGCGCAAGGCGGTCGATATCCGGCTGGGCGCCACCAACGCCGTGTCGGTGGCGCGCGATTTCGGCACGCTGGCGCGCGGCAAGGGCGACGCATCGGGGCGGATCGAATTCAACAGCGACGTCGTCAGCGTTGCCGTGGGTGTCGGCTATCGCGCCGGCGCCGGCGGGCAGGACAACAGCTACATCAACTTCGAACCCTCGCAGGTCGCCATCCGGCTCGGCAACTGGGCGATCTATGGCGGCTATACCGAACAATGGTACGGCCCCGGCCATGACGGCGCGCTGCTGTGGTCGAACAGCGCCCGGCCGATCCCCAAGATCGGGCTGAAACGGCTCAACCCCGACCGCATTGATTTTCCGATCCTGCGCTGGCTGGGGCCGACGCAGTTCGAAATCTTCGGCGGCGTGCTCGATGGCCCGCGCAACGATTACAAGAACATCCTGACCTTCGGCACGCGGCTCAGCTTCCAGCCGGCGCGTGGCCTGTCGATCGGGCTCAACCGCGCCCAGATGCTCTGCGGCCAGGGCCGGCCGTGCGGGCTGAAACAGATCGGCAACAGCTTCCTCGGGCTTGGCAACGCCGACAATCCGACACCGGGCGACCCCACCGCGTTCCTGCAGCAGGCCGGCAACCAGCTCGCCGGCTGGGACATCAGCTATACGCAGCGCTTCGGCCCGGTATCGGCCAAATTCTATGTCGAGGCCGAGGCCGAGGATTTCGACAACATCATCCTCGAGCAATACTCGCGGATGATCGGAACGACACTGCAAGGCCCGCTGGGCAAAAAGGGCGCCAGCTGGGTCGCCACGATCGAATATGCCGACACCCAGGGGGCATCGCTGTTCAACGGCACGCCGCTTGAAAAGGCGACCGGCGGCGAAACCACCTACCCAGGCTCGATGTACAACAACAGCCTGTATTTCGACGGCTTTACCTACCGCGGCCGGCCGATCGGATACTGGACCGACGGCGACAGCCGCAACCTGTCGTTTTCCGCCGCCGTCACCGATACCCGTAACCGGCGCTGGTATGGTTCGGTGCGATCGGTGCACCTCAATTTCAACAATATCGGCAACCCACCGATCCCGGCGACCGATCCCACCGGCGCGCTGCGGGCGCTGGTCAGCTATCGCATCTCGGCCAATGCCGAAAAATTCGCGATCGTGACGGCCGGCGCCGAAGTGCCGACGAAGTTCGGCGATATTCGCGTCGAGGGGCGGGTGCAGACCGATTCGCCCAATACGCCAGGGTATCGCGACCGCCAGGCGGCGGTGGAAGTGCAGTTCCGCCAGCGCTTTTAAACGGCGCCGACCCAGTTTTCTGCCAGCGCCAGCGCGCGCGGGTCGTCGATGTCGATCCAGTCGTGCGCCGAGATATCGACGGTCTGCGCGCGGCCGCGCGCCGCCAGCGCCCGTACGCCATCGGACAGGCCAGGCGCCG
Organism: Alphaproteobacteria bacterium; assembly: GCA_031412175.1. Taxonomy (GTDB): domain Bacteria; phylum Pseudomonadota; class Alphaproteobacteria; order Sphingomonadales; family Sphingomonadaceae; genus Sandarakinorhabdus. Next base: position 1,149 of record JANOCM010000556.1, on the reverse strand, counting down.
GAAGCGGCGCCAGCGCTGCCATCAACTCAGGCGTGATCAGGAAAACGCCGCAATCATGCGCGTCATAGGTGCAGATCGCCTTGCCGATGGCGACGATGCGGCCCTTGCGGGTGGCAACGCGGGTGACAACGGCCTCGTCGGCCCAGGGGAGCCCCATGCGGCGGTCGATGCCGAGCACGAGCCCGGCATCGGGGCGACCCGATGCCGCCACGGTGGCATAGACGCCGGTGCTGGCGAGGTGATCGGCCATGACCAGCAGCGCCTGCGCCTCGAGCCGCGCCGCCGCCGCCAGCACCGACACGCCGTTGGGCTGCGCCCAGCCGGGGTTGTGCAGCGTCTCGCCGCCCCAGCCATGGACAGCGGCCGCCACCTCGTCGCCGCGATAGCCAGTGATCACCAGCGGGCGCGTGACCCCAGCGGCGGCAAGATTGTCGAGGATACGGAGAATCAGCGGCCGGCCGGCGATCATCGTCAGCGGCTTTGAAGGCGACACCGAACGCAGGCGCGTGCCCATGCCGGCGGCGAGGATTATCGCTTGCAGAAACGAGCCTCCGGCGGCCGGGGCCTGAGGCCCCGGACCCCCCTTAGTGCTTTACGGTGCCGGCGATGAAATCTTCCAGCGCGGTATAGGCTTCATCGTCGGTGATCTGCACCGGCGGGTGCTTGCAGAAATACGACGACGGCGTGAGGATCGGGCCACCGAGGCCGCGATCGAGCGCCACCTTGGCACAGCGGATCATGTCAATCGCAACGCCGGCGCTGTTCGGGCTGTCCTCGACCGAAAGGCGCAGCTCGAGGTTGAGCGGCACGCCGCCGAACATGCGGCCTTCCATGCGCAGGAAGCAGACCTTGTTGTCATTCTGCCACGCGACATAGTCCGACGGGCCGACATGGATATTGTCGTCGTCGAGACGGCTGTGCGCCACCGACTGCACCGCTTCGGTCTTCGATTTCTTCTTCGAAGCCAGGCGATCCTTGTTGGTCATGTTGAGGAAGTCGGTGTTGCCACCGGTGTTGAGCTGGTAGGTGCGATCGAGCGTCACGCCGCGCTTGGCGAACAGGTCGGTCAGCGTGCGGTGGACAATGGTGGCGCCGAGCTGCGCCTTGATGTCGTCACCAAGGATGGGGACGCCGGCGGCGCGGAAACGT
>JANOCM010000555.1:0-3797 GCA_031412175.1 Alphaproteobacteria bacterium | reverse complement strand
CCCGGCGAGGCGGGCGTTGATGTAATTGGCGGCGGCCTCGAGCGCCGTCGCCGGCAGGGCTTCGGGCAAGGCGACCAGCCGGTTTTCGACGCTGCCGTCGACGCCGACAAGGATCGCCATGGCGCGACCCGGCGCCAGCGGCACGAAATTGATCTGGCGGATCACCATTTCGGTCTTCGCCACCAGCACCAGCCCGGCGCATTGCGACAGGCCGGACAGCACCGACGTGGTCCGCGCCAGCGCATCCTCGATCGCAGCGCCGCCGGTCAGCCCCGATTCGAGCAGGTTGCGCTCGTCCTCCGAAGGCTCGCTGGCCTGCATCATGCCATCGACGAACATCCGCAGGCCAAGCTGCGTCGGCAGTCGGCCTGCCGAGGTATGCGGCGCGGCGAGCAGACCAAGCTCCTCGAGATCCTGCATCGTGTTGCGAATCGACGCCGGCGAAAGGCCGAGCGCGCCGAGCTTCGACAGGGTACGCGAACCGACCGGCGCGCCGGTCGACAGGTAGGAATCGACGATCTGGCGGAAGACCTCGCGAGCGCGGTCGTTCAGCTCGGCCACGGTGGGGGACTGCATGGCGCGAATGTAGGGCGAAGCCAGCAAAATGCCTACCCCCTCCCTCCCCCTTGCGGGGAGGGCGACTCGGCACCAGCCGAGCGGGGTGGGGGTTCACAATCTCCGACGCGCGTAACCCCCATCCCGCTCGCTGCGCGAGTCGCCCTCCCCTCAAGGGGGAGGGAGGGAGCAGGCCGTTGCGGCCATCGGCGTTCCCCGCTACCCCGTCGGCACACATTCAAAGGACCTGCCCCATGCGCCCCTCCGGCCGCGCCCCCGACCAGATGCAAACCATCGAGATGATCCCCGGCTTTTCGGCGCACGCCGAAGGCTCGTGCCTCGTGAAGTTCGGCGACACCCATGTCCTCGTCACCGCCAGCGTCGAGGAACGCCTGCCGCCTTGGCTGCGCGGCAAGGGGTCGGGCTGGGTGACCGCCGAATATGGCATGCTACCCCGCGCCACCCACACCCGCGGCAGCCGTGAAGCCGCCAAGGGCAAGCAATCGGGCCGCACCCAGGAAATCCAGCGGCTGATCGGGCGGTCTTTGCGCGCCGTCACCGACCTGACCTTGCTCGGCGAGCGCCAGATCACCCTCGATTGCGACGTCATCCAGGCCGATGGCGGCACCCGCACCGCGTCGATCTCCGGCGCCTGGGTAGCCTTGCGCCTCGCCATTGACGGGATCATGGCCAAAACGCCGCTCGCCGGCGACCCGCTGGCAACGCAGGTCGCGGCGATCAGTTGCGGTGTCCACAATGGCCAGCCGGTGCTCGATCTCGACTATATCGAGGATTCGGACGCCGGCACCGACGCCAATTTCGTGCTGACCAGCACCGGCGGCATGGTCGAGGTCCAGGCGACCGCCGAAGGCGCGCCGTTCGACGAGGAAACCATGCTCCGCCTGCTGCGGCTGGCGCGCATCGGCTGCAACGACGTTTTCGCCGCGCAGTTGAAGGCGGTGGGGCGGTGAGCCCGCGCCAGCTCGAGCCAGGCCGACTCGTGCTGGCCACGCACAACCCGGGCAAGGTCGTCGAACTGGCGGCACTGCTCGGGCCGCATGGCCTGCAGGTCGTTTCCGCCGGCGAACTGGGCCTGCCCGAGCCGGAGGAAACCGGCACGACCTTCATCGCCAATGCCGAGCTGAAGGCGCTGGCGGCGGCGACCGCGTCGGGCCTGCCGGCGATCGCCGATGATTCGGGCCTGTGCGTCGATGCACTGGGCGGCGAACCCGGCATCTATTCGGCGCGCTGGGCCGGGCCGGGCAAGGATTTCATGGTCGCCATGAAGCGTGTGCGCGATGCGCTGCCGCTCGAGGCGTCGCGGTCGGCGCATTTCATCTGCGCGCTGAGCATCGCCTGGCCCGACGGCCATGTCGAAAGCGTCGAGGGCCGCGTCGACGGCACGCTGACCTGGCCACCGCGCGGGCAAAACGGCTTCGGCTATGACCCGATGTTCGTCATGGACGGCAAGGAACGCAGCTATGGCGAGATTTCCCGCGCCGAAAAGGAGGCCGACAACCACCGGGCGCGGGCGTTCCGCCTGCTGATGCCACTGCTGCCGCCGCGTGGATAGCGGAGCGATCGTCTCCCCTCCCTTGAAAAGGGAGGGACTGGGGGAGGGTGACTCGCCAACGACAAGCACGGCCTTGCGGGACGCACCCTCCCCCCAGCCCCCTCCCTCAGCGAGGGCGGGGGAGCCGATTGCCCTTTACGTCCATTGGCCGTTCTGCGTCACCAAATGCCCCTATTGCGACTTCAACAGCCATGTCCGGGCTAGCATCGACGATGCCGCATGGTGCGCCGGGCTGCTCGCCGACTTAGCCCATGAGGCCGCACGGCTGCCCGGCCGCCGGCTGGCAAGCATCTTCTTCGGCGGCGGCACGCCATCGCTGATGCCGCCGGCCACCGTGGCGGCGATCATCGACGCCGCGACAACCCATTGGCCGGCGACACCCGATATCGAGATCACGCTGGAGGCCAATCCCTCATCGGTCGAGGCGGCGCGCTTTGCCGGTTTCGCCGCTGCCGGGGTCAACCGCCTCAGCCTCGGGCTGCAGGCGCTCGACGATACCGATCTGAAGGCGCTCGGCCGCCCGCACGACCTGGCGCAAGGGTTGGCGGCGCTCGACGTGGCGCAGACGCACTTCGCCCGCGTCAGTTTTGACCTGATCTACGACCGTCCAGGCATGACCACCGACAGCTGGGCCGCCGAGTTGACCCGCGCGCTGGCGTTCGGCACCGATCATCTGTCGCTTTACCAGCTGACGCTTGAGCCCGGCACGCGTTTCACGGCGCTCCACAAACAGGGCAAGCTGGTCATGCCAGACGCCGATACCTCCGCCGACCTGTTCGAGATGACCCGGGCGATGACGGCCACCGCCGGCATCCCCGCCTATGAAGTATCGAACCACGCCCGGCCGGGAAGCGAAAGCCGCCACAACATCGTCTATTGGACCTATGGCGATTACGCCGGCATCGGCCCCGGTGCGCACGGCCGCCGCATGGGCGTGGCGACCGAGCGGCTGAAGAAACCGGAAGCCTGGCTGGCGGCGGTCAGCGCGCACGGCCACGGCATGGCAACCGAGACGCTGCTCACCCCCGACGAGCGCGCCACGGAAGCGCTGGTCATGGGCCTGCGGCTCGGTGCCGGCATCGATGCAGTGAAATTTGCCGGGCGCACCGGCCGCGTCCTGGCCGACGTGCTGCGCGCCGATCGCGTCGCCCGCATCGTCGCGCAAGGGCTGCTCGAACATGACAGCGACGGCCTGCGGCTGACGCCAGCAGGCCAGCCGTTTGTTGATCACGTGCTCAAGGAAATTGCCGCCTGAATCGCACCAAAACGTGACGATTCACACTCCGGTTCACTGCACTTTCAGCCTCGCAAGCCACGCCTTTGCAGCGACAATGGCTTCAAATGTCGAGGTTTTCTAGTTCGAAAACCCTCGCGACGCCGGCGCCACCGTTGTAATCGCACCGTTGCCGATCTGCTGCACCTCCAGCGCGCGTTCGGCGATGTTGGCCGGCGTCAGGCGAAAGGCGCCATCAATGCCCGCAAAGCCGTCGCGCGTCGTCAGCGCGCCCTTCGGAAACGGTGCGCCGAGCGGCCAGTTGCCGGCGATATTGTTGACCAGCAGGATCGAATCATAGCCGAAACTCGCCAGCCGCGACGGGCTGGAGCCGAATTTGGCGCGATAGCGCTCGGCAAGCTTGCGGAAACGCTCGTCCGGAACCGACGAAAACAG
>JANOCM010000554.1:0-2171 GCA_031412175.1 Alphaproteobacteria bacterium | reverse complement strand
GGCGCGGCCCGGCATCGCGCCCAAGCAGCCGTCATGGTCGAACCCGCCGATGCCATCGTCGGGCTCGATGAAGCAGTTGCGCTGGCGCAGCAGCCCGACCTGTTGCAGGCTGCCCTGCGCGGCGTAACGCTCGGCGCTGGCGTCGAAGCGGCCGGGCACGCCGGCGCTGATGATGATGCCGGTGCACAGCGCCACCGCGGTCGCGCTGCTCGCCACGATGAGGCGCAACCCGCCCAGGCCCGGCCGCCCGAACAGCGGCGTGCGGCTGCGGAACGGCAGCTCGACAAAGCGCCACGACAGCACTGCACAGCCAAGGCTGGCGGCAAGGATGGTCAGCTTGCCGATGCGATCGAGCTGCGGCTCGGTGATCAGTTGTTGCGCGAGCACCTGCAGCGGCCAGTGCCAGAGGTAGAGCGAATAGGAAATCAGCCCGATGAACACCATCGGCTTCAGGCTCAGCCCGCGCCGCACCAGCGTGTCGCCGTGGCGGCCCGACACGATGACCAGCGCGGCGCCGAGCACCGGCGGCAGCGCCGCGAGGCCAGGGAAGGCCGTCGCCGAGCCATAGGCGAACATCGGCACGACGATCGCCGCCATGCCGATCGCGGCGACGATGTTGCGCCGCCGCGGCGCGTCGAGGCTGGCGAAATGCAGCCGCCCGGCGAGCGCCCCGACGAGCAATTCCCAGCCGCGCGACGGCAGCAGATAATAGCCGGCGGTCGGCGCGCGATCGACCAGCCAGACGCTGACCAGCAGCGACACCAGCGCCAGCCCGGCGAGCACCGGCACGATGCGGTGGCGGGCATAATGGCCGACGAGCATCGCGATCGGCGGGAACAGCAGATAATATTGCTCCTCCACCCCCAACGACCAGGTGTGGAGCAGGAAATTCTGCTTTGATTCCGGATTGAAGTAATCGGTGATCTGCCAGAAATACAGGTTCGACACCGAAAACAGCGCGGCAATGCCACTGCGCGCATATTCGATCAGCACGACCGGCCAGGCGACGAGCATCAGCACGGCGAGCATGGCGAGGATCATCACGAACAACGCCGGCAGGATGCGGCGGAAGCGGCGTTCGTAGAAATCGCGCAACGAAAACCGCCCGCGCGCCACGTCATCGAGGACAAGGTTGCCGATCAGATAACCCGAAATGACGAAGAAGACATCGACGCCGACAAAGCCGCCATGGATCGGCCCGATCGACAGATGATACAGCACCACCGACAGCACGGCGACGGCGCGCAGGCCATCGACGTCCGGCCGGTAGGATGCTGAGCCCGTCGTTGCCACATCGACCCCCAATGCCGCAGCCGGTTTGCCGGACCGGCTGCTGATGGGGGAAATCTAATGGAAATGAGCAGCTTGGGTGTGGGCGCAAACGGACTACCACCTAGGGGGTGGCAAGCGGGCTTTGAACCGAGGGCCCCTCTGCTCCCCCTCCCTGCAAGGGAGGGGGCCGGGGGGAGGGTGACTCCGTCGGCCAACCCCCCACCACGAAACCGAAGCGCGCGCCACGCGGCAACCACCCTCCCCCCAGCCCCCTCCCTTACAGGGAGGGGGTGCAACGCGCCGCCACCCCCGCTATCATCACCGGCTACCGGGGGATGCATGACCAACAGGCTATATTACGGCGACAATCTCGACTGGTTGTCGAACCACCAGCATTTCCCCGATGCCAGTGTCGATCTCGTCTATCTCGACCCGCCGTTCAATTCGAACGCCACCTACAGCCAGTTGTTCAAATCGCCAGACGGCAAGACGGCGGACAGCCAGATCGAAGCGTTCGAGGACACCTCGGTGTAGGGCATCAGCGCCGAAGCCGCCTATGGCCGGGTGCTGACTGAGGGCAACACCGATGTCGCGCAATTGCCGACGCGCGAGATGGAAAGCCGCGCCGCCGCCGCCGGCTTTTTCGAAACCGGGCTGCACGGCAAGGTGCCGCGTATCCAGATCTTCACCCTCGCCGAACTGTTCGCCGGCAAGCGCCCGGTCATCCCCAACGTCAGCCCGGCGATGTTCAAGGCCGCGCCGGAAGAGGTCGGGCAGGCCAAGCTGGATTTCTAACTCCCTCCCCCCTGCGGGGAGAGCCTGCCCCGGACTGGATCCGGGGGCGACTCGGCGCCTGCCGAGCGGGGTGGGGGTTCGCCAGCATCGACGCGAGCAACCCC
>JANOCM010000553.1:0-1959 GCA_031412175.1 Alphaproteobacteria bacterium | reverse complement strand
CGGTGCCGCCACCGGCGGTGTCGATTTTTCCAGCAATTTCGTACGGCTGGGCGACATTCCCGCCGGCTACACCGGGTCGCCGACCGATTATGACGCTCTGAAAAAGGCCGGCGTCGCCATGTTCGGCTATGGCAAGTTCCTCACCGCGGTGCTGAACTTCCTGATCATCGCCTTCGTCATCTTCCAGATCGTCCGCACTGCAAACAAGATGAAGAAGCCGGAAGCCGCCGCGCCAGCCGGTCCGACGCCATCGGAGGCGCTGCTGGCCGAAATCCGCGACGAGCTGCGGGCGCGCAAGCCTTGATGCTGCCGGTGCTGCCCGACAGCGTGCCGCTGGCGATCGTCGGCATCGCGCTGGTGGCGGCGTTCTTTGTCGCGTCAGAGCTCGGCTTTGTCGCCCACCGCCGTTTTGGCCGCACGCCGGGGGATGGCGACGCGAGCGACGAGGCGCAGGTCCTGGCGACCGCGCTGCTGCTGCTGGCGCTTTTGCTCGGCTTCACCTTTTCGATGGCGCTTGGACGATATGACACCAGGCGTCAGATTGTCGTGCAGGAGGCCAATGATATCGGCACGGCCTGGCTGCGCGCCGGGCTGGTGGCCGCGCCGGCGGGCGCTGCCCTGCAGGCAAAGCTCGCGGCCTATGCGGGCACCAGGGTGTCGACCGAGGCGAACAGCACTGACCCCAAAGTGTTCGACGCCCGCATGGCGCGCGGCGCGGCACTGCGGAACGAGATCTGGGACCTGACCGCCGCTGCCACCGCGCCCGATCGCAGCACCGCCCAGGCGACGGCACTGGTCGCCGCGGTCAACGCCGTGCTCGATACCGCCACAACTCGCGCCGCCGCGATCGATGCGCGCGTGCCGGCGAAGGTGATAGACCTGCTGATCGTCTATGCCTGGGTGGCGGCGTTCCTGCTCGGCTATGTTCTCGCCGCCTATGGCTCGCACCACCGCATCGCAACACTCGTGCTGTATATCTTGCTCGCGATGACGATCACGCTGATCCTCGATCTCGACCGGCCGCAATCGGGCGATATCCGCGTCAGCCAGCAACCGCTGATCGATCTCGTTACCGATATCGACCGGCCGGTGCCGGTGCCGGCATCATGATGTTCGCCGCGCTGTTGCTGGCGGCCGCCGCGCCGCAGGCCGCGGCTGCAACACCGCCGGCGGCATCGCTGACACTGTTTGCCGAACACTTCTATCGCGGCAAATCGACCAGCTACAGCGTCGACGAGGGCGACATCAGGCTGGGTTTTCCGCCGGCGAGTGTCAAAATCAGCGGCCGCTGGCTGGTCTGTTCGGAACCGCGCTTCAAGGGCCGCTGCGTCGAACTCGACAAGGATTATCCCGTCGAGGCAGCGCTGGGCCTCAACTTCAACATCCGGTCGTTGCGCGTGCTGCAACCCGGCACCGGCGCCGCGCTGCCGCCCCCCGGCACGACGCCGGGCGGGCCGTCGCTGGCCGGCAGCCTGTCGCGCTTCTTCGCGGCGCCGAGCTATGGCAGCGAGCGCACGCTTGCCTGCCCCGATGGCGCGCCGGGCATGGCCTGCGCCAAGAAGACCGCTGAAGATTTGTGCCGCCGCGCCGGCTATCGCGCCGCCGAACATTTCATCCTGCAAAGCGAGCGCGGGCTCTACTATCTGGCTGACGTGCTGTGCACGAAACCGTGACGGGGGAACGAAAATGCGGACAGCGATCATCGGCATCACAGCGCTCGCCCTGCTCGGCAGTTGCGCGAAGGAGGCCGCATTGGTGAAGGGGGTCGAACCCGTCGTGCAGGGTAGCCTGGAGGGCGGGCCCTGGCTGGTCGAGGATCTGAATGGCGGCGGCATCATCGACGATGCCCGCGTCGACCTGACCTTCGATCCCGGCGACCAGGGCACCAGCGCCGTTTATGGCAAATCGGGCTGCAACCGGTTTCGCGGGTCGTGGTCGCAGAACGGCAGCACGGTGAAG
>JANOCM010000552.1:0-1641 GCA_031412175.1 Alphaproteobacteria bacterium | reverse complement strand
CAGCATCGTGTGGGTGGCGGCGTGCGTTTCCGCCAGCTTCAGCCAGTCGCCGGCATGGAATTTGGGCTGCAGCACGACGGTTCCGCCCCAGGCCAGGGTGGGGATGAAGCTGACGAGGGTGGTGTTCGAATAAAGCGGCGTCGACAGCAGCGTGATCGAATTGCCGTCATAGCCGAGCGCCTTGCCGCCGGTGATGTGGCGGGCGCGCATGTCGGCCGACTGGACGATGCCCTTTGGCGTCCCCGTCGTGCCGCTCGAATAGATGATGTTGAAGGCGGATTTCGGGTCGAGCGGCAGCAGCGGCGGCAGTTCGGCGCTCGGGTCGATCCAGGCGTCGAGATTGTCGAGATCAACGAGTGACTTGCCGTGCAGCATTGCGCCGAAGGCAGCGCGATTGGCGGCATCGACGAAGACCAGTCGGACGCCCGAATCGGCGACCATCGCGGCGATCTGGGTGGGGGTGGAACTCGGCGCCATCGGCGCGATGGTGGCGCGCAGCCGCAGGACCGCCTGCCACATGACCGCATAATCGACCGATGACGCGGCAATGATCGCCACCGCGTCGCCCAGCGCGGTGCCGAGCTTGTGGAGCGTCGCCGCGACGGCGTCGGCGCGGGCGGCGAAATCGCGGTAGCTGAGGCGATGGTCGCCGCAGATGACGGCGATGTGGTCGGGGCGGGTTGCGGCATGGGCGGCGATGGCGGCGGGGAAATCGAAGCAGTTGGTCATGGCGGGAAGGTGGCGCGGGGCGGGCGCGCTGTCCACTGCTTCATGGGGCAGTGCGATGGTGCGCTATCCAACGGGGCAAATGTCAGAATTGATGCCCGGCCAGACATTCCCTTCCCGGCCAGGGATGAGCCCCAGCGCGACCGCCAGCCGACAGTCGATGATGCGCCCGGCGGCACGCTGCTGCTCCAGAAAATCCGCGAGAGCCGCCAGCGCCACGACATGCACGACGATATCCTCGCCATCGACGCCGCCGCCCGGGCCGGTGCGCGTCAGGCCGGTCGCCTTGAACAGCTGGAACGTCTCGCTCGACATGCCCGGCGAGGTCGCGAACAGGCCGATGTCCTGCCAGTGCGCGGCCGCGAAGCCGGTTTCCTCCGCGAGTTCGCGGGCCGCGGCGGCGGTGGCGGTGTCGTTATCCTGCGTGTCGCCGATCAGCCCGGCGGGCAGTTCGATGGTGTTGGCGCCCAGCGGCACGCGATGCTGTTCGACGAGCACGATCTCGGCAGCGTCGGTCAGCGCGAGGATGACCGCCGCCCCCATGTTGCCGATGCGCGATGCATATTCCCACGTGCCGATCTTGTGCACTTCCAGATACTTGCCGCGCCATTCGACCGTCATGTCGGGCTCGCGAAGGCGGTGCCGCTGCGCAGCAATTGCGTCGCGATGGCGAATTTGTGCACCTCGGTCGGGCCGTCGTAGAGGCGGAAGCCGCGCATGTCGCGGAAGATCATTTCAACCACGGTTTCGCCGGTCACGCCGATGCCGCCGAGGATCTGCACGCAGCGGTCGGCGACCTTGAACAGTTCCTCCGACACGAACGCCTTGACGATGCTGCTTTCGTGGCGGGCGCGGGTGTCGTTGTCGAGCATCCACGCCACCTGGCGGATCGCCAGCCGGCACTGGTGCATGGCG
>JANOCM010000551.1:0-3128 GCA_031412175.1 Alphaproteobacteria bacterium | reverse complement strand
ATGCCAGAGGGCAGTGGAATTCAGGTGGATACCGCGCTGGTGCGCGAGCTCGCCGAATTGCTCGAATCGAGCCACCTGACCGAAATCGAGGTCAAGGACGGCGATCGCACCATCCGCGTCGCGCGCACCGCCGCCGTGGTGGCCGCCGCCCCGGCCTATGTGCCGCCGGCGCCCGCCGCCGCCCCGCCTGCCGCTGCTGCCGCCCCGGCCGCTGCTGCCGCGCCCGATGACTGGAAGACGCACCCCGGCCTCGTCAAATCGCCGATCGTCGGCACCGCCTATCTGACCCCTGAGCCCGGCGCCCCGCCCTATGTTGCCGAAGGCGACACCGTCGCGATCGGCGACACGCTGCTGATCATCGAGGCGATGAAGGTGATGAACCCGATCACTGCGCCGCGCGCCGGCCGGGTCACCAAGATCCTGATCCGCAGCGAACAACCCGTGGAATATGACGAACCGCTGGTAGTGATCGAATAGTGGCCATGTTCGGCAAGGTTCTCATCGCCAATCGCGGCGAAATCGCCCTCCGTGTTCACCGCGCCTGCCGCGAAATGGGCATCCGCACCGTCGCCGTCCATTCGACTGCCGACGCCGATGCGATGCACGTCCGGCTGGCCGACGAAGCGATCTGCATCGGGCCGCCATCGGCGACCGACAGTTATCTCAATATTCCGGCGATCATTTCCGCTGCCGAAATCGCCCAGGCCGATGCCATCCACCCGGGCTATGGTTTCCTCAGCGAAAATGCGCGCTTTGCCGAGATCGTCGAGAAGCACAAAATCGTCTGGATCGGTCCCGATCCCGAACATATCCGCCAGATGGGCGACAAGGTCGAGGCCAAGCGCACCGCCGCAGCGCTCGGCCTGCCGCTGGTGCCGGGTTCCGACGGCCCGGTGAACACGCCCGAGGAAGCGATCGCCGTCGCCAACGACATCGGCTATCCGGTGCTGATCAAGGCGGCATCGGGCGGCGGCGGCCGCGGCATGAAGGTGATCCCCGATGCCGCCAGCCTGCCCGGGCTGATGCGCCAGGCGCAGAACGAAGCCAAGGCCGCGTTCGGCGACGACACCGTCTATATCGAGAAATACCTGTCCGAACCGCGCCACATCGAATTCCAGGTGTTCGGCGACGGCAAGGGCGGCGCCGTCCACATGGGCGAACGCGACTGTTCGCTGCAACGCCGCCACCAGAAGGTGCTCGAGGAAGCCCCCTCGCCGGCGCTAAACGCCGAGCAGCGCGCCGAAATGGGCGAGATCGTCCGCCAGGCGGTCGCCAAGCTCAAATACCGCGGCGCCGGCACGATGGAGTTCCTGTACGAAGACGGGAAATTCTACTTCATCGAGATGAACACCCGCCTCCAGGTCGAACATCCGGTGACCGAGGCAGTCACCGGCCTCGATCTCGTCCGCGAACAGATCCGCGTCGCCGCCGGCCTGCCGCTGTCCGTCACCCAGGCCGACATCCGTTTCGAAGGCCATGCCATCGAATGCCGGATCAACGCCGAGGACCCGGTGACCTTCGCCCCCTCCCCCGGCCGCGTCACCGATTTCCACGCCCCCGGCGGGCTCCACGTGCGCGTCGATTCGGCGCTGTATGACGGCTATCGGATCCCGCCTTATTATGACTCGCTGATCGCCAAGCTGATCGTCTATGGCGCCAACCGCAACGACGCGCTGATGCGCCTGCGCCGCGCGCTCGAAGAGTTTGTCATCCACGGCCCCAAGACCACGATCCCGCTGCAACAGGCAATCATCGAGGCGCCCGATTTCATCGACGGCGACTATTCGATCAAATGGCTGGAGCGCTGGCTGGCGTCGCGGCAGGAGCCTTGAAACGCGGCGCCTGACGCTTGCATTCGCGACGTATTTGGGGTGCGATAACCGGCGATGAGCCCGCCTCTCAAATCCCGGCTCGATCCCGATGTGCTGTTGCGCGCCTATGCCAGCGGCATCTTCCCGATGGCCGACAAGGCCGATAGCCCCGATGTCTTCTGGGTCGAACCGCGGCGCCGCGGCGTGCTGGCGCTCGATCGCTTTCACCTTTCGCACAGCCTTGCCAAGACGCTGAAGTCCGAACGCTTCACCCTCACTGCGGATCGCGCCTTCGATGCGGTGCTCGCAGGCTGCGCCGAGCCGGTGCCGGGGCGCACCGAAACCTGGATCAACCCGATGATTTCGGAGGCCTATCGCGACCTGCATCGCATCGGCCAGGCGCATTCGGTGGAGGCGTGGACCGATGACGGCACGCTGGCGGGCGGGCTTTACGGCGTGCGCCTCGGCGGCGCGTTCTTCGGCGAATCGATGTTCACCCGGGTGCGCGACGGATCAAAGGCCGCGTTGGCGGCGCTGGTGGCGCGGCTGAAAGTCGGCAGCTTCGCCCTGCTCGACACCCAGTTCCTGACCGACCACCTGGCGAGTTTCGGCGCGCACGAGATCACCGCGCGCGCCTATCGCGCTCAATTGGCGACGGCGCTCACCGTGTCAGCCGATTTCTTCGCGCTTGATCGCTTCGCCGGCGACGTGTCCGACCGTCCGGCCGACACCGTGTCCGGCCCGGTTTCGGGAAAGCGCATCGTGCAGCTTTTGACCCAGATGTCATAGCGCGGGTGCTCGAGCGGGTGCAGCGACGGGCTTTCGGCGAACATCCAGCCTGAAAACACACGCCTCGCCGGGCCGCGCAGCATTTTCTCGTCGATCAGCAGGAACGCCGCGGTCTGGCGCTGTTCCCAGGGCGGTGTCGTCTCGCAGGTGCGCACGACGACATGCAGGCTGCCGAAATCGAACATCTGGCCGGGGTGGCCGGCAAAGCTGCGGGTTTCGCCGGTGCGCTTGTTGATCGCACCGATGACGACATCGCGCTGGGCGTTGGGGGTGATACCGGTCACCGGGCGGGCCGCGGGGGGCTTGGCGGGCGCCGTGGCGGGTTTCGATGGCGCAGCGGTTGGTGCTGGCGCAGGCACAGGCACCGGTTCCGTTGCCGCCGTCGATGTCTGCGCCGTTGCCGGCACCGCCAGCGCCAGCACCACGGGGGTCAGCCAAAGCCGCATGTCACTCCGCCGGGGCAGCAGGCGGGCTTTCGGCGGCGGGCTTGGCCGTATCCTTGCTGTCGCCCGACCGGTTCACGAACGA
>JANOCM010000550.1:0-2087 GCA_031412175.1 Alphaproteobacteria bacterium | reverse complement strand
CACCCATCTCGCCTTCGATTTCGGCGCGCGGCACCAGCGCCGCGACCGAATCGACGACAAGCACGTCGATGGCGTTGGAGCGCACCAGCGTGTCGACGATCTCCAGCGCCTGCTCGCCGGTATCGGGCTGCGAGACGATCAACTCGTCGATATTGACGCCCAGCTTTTTCGCATAGGCCGGATCAAGCGCGTGCTCGGCATCGACGAACGCCGCCGTGCCGCCGAACTTTTGCGCTTCGGCAATGGCGTGCAGCGCCAGCGTCGTCTTGCCCGAGCTTTCGGGGCCGTAAATCTCGATGACGCGACCCCGCGGCAGGCCGCCAATGCCGAGCGCGATGTCGAGACCCAGCGAGCCCGAGGAAATCGCCTCGACTTCCATCGTCTCCTTCGAGCCCAGCTTCATCACCGAGCCCTTGCCGAACGCCCGGTCGATCTGGGCGAGAGCTGCCTCGAGCGCCTTTTGCCTGTCCATGCCGCCGTCTACCACCTTCAATGCCGCTGCCATGATCTCCGCCCTTTCGTAAACGTCTGCCGCAACACGTCAATGACCGTTTCGTACCGTATTTGTTCCTATAGAACAAGAGTGGAACAAATAAAATTCGGACGCGCGCAAACCCTCGCAGAATCAGACTGTTGCGCGGCGTGCCGCAGCGATCGCCGCCACCAGATCGGTGAGCGCGAACGGCTTGGCGACGAAACGCACCCCTTGCGCATCGGCAGCACGGTGCAGCGGCGGTTCGGCAAAGCCCGACATCAGCACAACGGCAAGGCCGGGCCGCAACGCCAGCGCCCGCGACGCCAGTTCGACGCCATCGATGCCCGGCATCATCACATCCGAAACCAGCACGTCGAACGCTGCCTCCGAATCGAGCCTGGCCAGTGCCACCATCGCATCCGGCGCCGCCACGACCTCGACCCCGGCGCGCTTCAGCCCGCGTTCGAGGATGCTGCGCACCGCGGCGTCATCCTCGACCAGCAGCACGTGCAGCCCGGTGATCGGTTCGGCTGGCGCCAGCGCCACCGGCGCCGGCGCCACCGATTTCTGCCGCGGCACCGCCGGCAGGAAGATGCTGAACGCCGTGCCCTGCACCTCGCCGTTCGACCGCACGAAGATATAGCCGCCGCTCTGCTTGACGATGCCATAGACGGTCGAAAGCCCCAGCCCGGTGCCCTCCCCCATCGGCTTGGTGGTGAAAAACGGTTCGAAGATCTTGCCGGCAATGGCGGGCGCTATGCCGGCGCCGGTATCGCTGACATCGATCAGCACATGGTCGGCATGCGGGATGATGCGATGGCCAAAGGTTGCGATGTCGGGCGCCGCGACATCGCTGAGCCGGATCGACAGCCGCCCGGCGCCGCCCATCGCATCGCGGGCATTGACCGCCAGGTTGACGATGATCTGTTCGATCTGGCCCGGATCGGCGCGCACCGCGCACCGCAAGTCGCCGCCGATTTCCAGCGTCACCCCCTGCCCCAGCAATTGCGCCAATAGCGGCCGCAACGCCTCGATCAGCGGCAACAGGTCGAGGATCTGCTGGCGCTGCGGCTGCTGCCGGGCAAAGGCCAGCAATTGTTCGACGAGCGCCGCCGCCCGCCGACCGTTACGGCCGATCTCGTCGAGGCTGTCATGATCCGCACTGCCGGGCGGATGGCGTTCGAGCAGCTGGTCGGTCAACGCCAGCACCGCGGTCAGGATATTGTTGAAATCATGCGCGATGCCGCCCGCCAGCTGCCCCACCGCCTGCATGCGGGTGGCGGCGGCGACCTGCGCCTCCAGCCGCTGCTGGTCGCGGATATCGCGCAGTGCCATGACGGCAGCCGCGCCCAGCCCCGGCGGCACCGGGGTGATGGTGATGATCTGCTTGTCCTCGGGGCGATTTTGCAGCGCGGCGCGCACCTCGAGGCTGACATTGCGGGCGATGGCCTGGGCCACCGCGGCGGCAAGGTTGTCGGCATCGTCGGCCACCACCAGCCATTCGGGCCGTGCCCCCGGCCGGCAGCCGGCGCCGACGGTGGCGAACAGCGCGTCGTTGCCGATGATGATGCGGCCGCTGGCCGACAGCACCGCCAGTGCCATCGGCAGCGTC
>JANOCM010000549.1:0-3580 GCA_031412175.1 Alphaproteobacteria bacterium | reverse complement strand
ACGAAGATCTTGCCATCACCGATCGATCCGGTGTGCGCCGCCTGCTGGATGGTCTCGACGACCTTGGCGCATTCGGCGTCGTCGACGACGACCTCGATCTTGATCTTGGGCACCATGTTGGTGGTGTATTCGGCGCCGCGATAGATTTCGGTCTGGCCCTTCTGGCGGCCGAAGCCCTTGACCTCGCTGACCGTCATGCCCTGCACGCCGGCCGCCGACAGCGCCTCGCGGACATCGTCGAGCTTGAACGGCTTGATGACTGCAATGACGAGTTTCATGGCCCCTCCCTGACGCGAACACCCGCGTTGGCAATTGCTATGCATGGATCGTGCCAACCCGTCACACCAGCGTAACATGGCTGTTACCGGGGGTTAACCTTTGTCCACGATGCCCGTTTCGGTGGCAAAGCCCGCCCGTCGGCGCAATTTTTGTGCAGGTGCGAGATGCACGGCGAAGCAAAATCAGCCGAGCGCGCGGATCCGGTCCCAATTGTCGGCAATGGCTGCGGCACCGAGCCCGATCAGTTCATCGGCACGGGTAAAATTGCGGACGTCGATATGGCCGATTGCCGGCGCGATCTCGATATCGGGGGGGTCGAGCGCCAGGCTTTGCCGGGCGATATGCGTCATCAGCAGCGACAGCCCGGCACGGCCGACACGGAACGGCGTCATCAGCCGCTTGCCCTCGGGCAGGCCGGCGGCGGCGCGGCGCAGATAATCGCCCTGCAGATTGACCGCCAGCACCGGCGATTTCGACAGCGCCCGCACGGCGCGCACCGGCACCGGCGTCAGCACCCCGCCATCGACGAGCACGCGGCCGTCGGAACGCACCGGCGGGAACACGCCCGGAATGGCGATCGAGGCGCGTATCGCCTCGACGATCGGCCCGCGGGTCAGCGCCACCTCCTCGCCGGTGACGAGGTCGGCGGCGACGACCGCGACGGGGAGGAAAAGATGCTCGAGCTGGCCATGGCCGAAATGTTCGCGCAGCTGCTTGTCGACGGCGCGGCCGCCGAGGATCGAGCCGCGGCGCGGATCGAGATCGATGAAGCGCATCACCCGCCGGGCGTTGATCGAGCGCGCGATAGTTTCGAGCACATTGACGCGATTGGCGCCGAGGCACACCGCCGCCACCGCGCCGATCGAGGTGCCGCTGACCGCGTCGACGGTGACGCCGCGCGCCTGCAATTCGTGCAGCACGCCGATATGTGCCCAGCCCAGCCCGGCGCCGCCGCCGAGCGCCAGTGCCAGCTTCATCCGGCCTCCGACACAGTCATGAGTGGCTGGCATCCGCCAGCAGGGCGCGCGCCGCATCCTCGTCCTCGTCGAGCACCATCAGCCGCACCCCCGACAGGCCGCTGCCGATCAACGAGGCGATGCCGGCGTCGAACAGCACGGCGCCGATCCCGGCGGTTTCCAGCCGCATCCGCATGATTTCGGCGGCGACAGGGTCGAACAGCGTTTCAAGGGTGATGAGCGGCATCAGTCGTAGGGCAATGTCGTCGGCGACCGCACCGGCAAGCCATCGATGCTGCGGTTGCGCGTCGCATATTTCTGCAGCCGTTCGGCGGGTTCTTCCAGCGCGTGGAACTTGCGCAGCGTCTGGCGTTCGGCCTTCAAGGTCATTTCAGGCACCGCCCAGCCGCAGGATTCCTGCGCTGATTCGACTGTCATCTCGAAAATCTGGCGCACACCGCGCTCGATGCTGAAATGCGCCGCCAGCGCGTCCCAGTCGGTATCCTGCGGCAGTACGGCGCGGGCGCGGCCGTAGATGCGATAGATCAGCGCCGGCCGGTCGAAGGCGCAGAACATGATGGTGATGCGGCCATCGGCGGCGAGATGCGCGTTGGTCTCGTTGCCCGACCCGCCATAGTCGAGCCAGGCAACGCGCGTCGGCGCCAGCACGCGGAAACAATCCATGCCCTTGGGGCTGAGGTTGATGCGCGCGCCGGGGGCTGCGGTGGCGACGAAGAACACCGGCTGGCGGGCGACGAACGCCGCCTGCTTGTCGGTGATGTGATCGAAGAACTCCACGCCGCTACCCCCGTCAGGCCGCCGTGCCGCCCACCGTCAGCCCCTCGATCAGCAAGGTCGGCTGGCCGACGCCGGCGGGCACGCTCTGCCCGCCCTTGCCGCAGATGCCGACGCCTTCATCGAGTGCGAAGTCGTTGCCGATCGCGCGCACCCGCGTCAGCACGTCGGGGCCGTTGCCGATCAGCGTCGCGCCCTTGATCGGCGCGCCGAGCCGGCCATTCTCGATGCGATACGCTTCGGTGCACGAAAACACGAACTTGCCGCTGGTGATGTCGACCTGGCCGCCGCCGAAACTCTTGGCGTAGATGCCCGACTTCGCCGAGCGCAGGATCTCGCCGGGGTCCTCGGTGCCGTTGGTCATGAAGGTGTTGGTCATCCGCGGCATCGGCGCATGCGCGAAACTCTCCCGCCGGCCATTGCCGGTCGGCGCGACGCCCAACAGCCGGGCGTTGAGCCGATCCTGCATGTAACCCTTCAAGATGCCATCTTCGATCAGCACGGTGCGCTCGGTCGGCGTGCCTTCGTCGTCGACGGTGAGGCTGCCGCGGCGATTGTCGATGCTGCCGTCGTCGACGACGGTGACGCCGGGCGCCGCGACGCGTTCGCCGATCCGGCCCGAAAACGCCGAGGTGCCCTTTCTGTTGAAATCGCCCTCGAGGCCATGGCCGATGGCTTCGTGGAGCAGGATCCCCGGCCAACCCGGCCCGAGCACGACGGTCATCTCGCCCGCTGGCGCGGCGACGGCATCGAGGTTGACCAGCGCATTGGCGAGCGCAATGTCGATGGCGCCGTTCCAGTTTTCCGACGTGATCAGGCCATCGTAGAGATAGCGGCCACCCAGCCCGTGGAAGCCGGTTTCGCGCCGCCCGTCCTTTTCGGCGACGATCTGGACGTTGAGGCGCACCAGCGGCCGCACGTCGCGCACCCGGTGGCCATCGGCGCGGATGATCTCGACGACGCTCCACGACCCGAGCAGGCTCGCCGACACTTGGACGACGCGCGGATCGCGGGCGCGCGCGGCGGCGTCGATGGTCTGCATCAGCGCGACCTTGTCGGCGAAACTGATGCCATCCAGCGGGTTGGCATCGGTATAGCGGCGCGCGTTGGTGCGCTGCGGCGCCAGCGCCATCGTCCCACCATGGCCGTCGCGAACGACGCGGATCGTATCGGCGGCACGGGTGATCGCTGCCTCCGACAGTTCATTGGCATGGGCAAAGGCGGTCATCTCCCCGGCGACGCCGCGCAGGCCGAAACCCTTTTGCGTGTCAAAGGTCGCCGCCTTCAGCCGGCCGTCGTCGAACGAGAAACTCTCGCTGACCGCATATTGCAGATAAAGCTCGCCATCGTCGCAGCCGTTGAGCGCGTCGGCCACCAAGCGTTCGGTGCGGCCAGGGTCGAGCCCGGTATCGGCGTAGAAGATGGTGGCGGGATCAAGGCTGCTCATGGAAGTGATATAGGGCCGGCATGGCAGCAAAGGAACCGGGCATGGCGACACATTTCACGATGACGGCAATCGGCCATGTCGATGGCGGACGCGGCCCCGCCGC
>JANOCM010000548.1:0-2788 GCA_031412175.1 Alphaproteobacteria bacterium | reverse complement strand
CTCAAACGCCCGGCCGTGCCGCTGCGCGAGCTGGCGCTCTATGGCCTGTACATCGGCGTCGGCCAGTTCGGGCTGCTGTTCATCGCCATCGACGGGCTCATCGCGCCAGGTCTCGCCTCGCTGGTGGTGCAGACGCAGGTGGTGTTCACCATCGGGCTGGCGATGCGCGGCACCGGCGAACGGCTGGTGCCGGTGCAATACGCGGCGCTGGCGCTGGCGATCGCCGGCATCGGTATCATCCTCGGCCACACCGGCGGCACCACGACGCCGCTCGGGGTGGCGCTGGTGCTCGGCGCGGCACTGTCGTGGTCGCTTGGCAACATGGTGTCGCGGCGCATCGGCAGGGTCGACATGCTGGCGTTCGTCGTCTGGTCGTCGCTGTTCGCGGTGCCGCCGCTGTTTGCGTTGGCGCTGATCTTCGAAGGCGGGCCGCGGATCGCGCAGGCGCTGTCGGCGGCCGGGCCCGGCGTCTGGGCCACCGTGTTGTGGCAATCGGTCGGCAACACGATGTTCGGCTATGGCGCCTGGGGCTGGCTGCTGGCGCGCTATCCGGCCGGCAGCGTCGCGCCGATGGCGCTGCTGGTGCCGGTGTTCGGCATGGGCGCCGCGGCCTGGTGGCTGCACGAGCCGCTGCCGGCGTGGAAGCTGGCAGCGGCGGCGCTGATCATCGGCGGGCTGGCGGTCAATCTGTTCGGGCCGCGGCTGCTGGCCCGCAGAGCCGTTATTTCTGGGTGAAGTTGTAGGGCTCGGTCTTCGCTGCCGCCGCAGCCCAGGCCGGTCGCGCCTGCAGCCGCTTGGCATAGGCCGCGACATTCGGGAAATGCGCGCCCAACCCTTGCGCCGCGGCGATTTCGGCGATGAAGCTCATCATGATGTCGGCGCCCGACAGCGTGTTTTCGACCAGCCAGTCGTTGTCGCCGAGCTGCGCCGAAAAATAGGCGACATGCGATCCGATCTGTTCCTGGATGCGCGGCTGCAGCGGCGCGGCGGCATCGCCGAGCCGGGCGGTGTAGAGCGCCAGCATGAACGGCGTCATCGCCGAGCCTTCGGCAAAATGCAGCCATTCGAGATAGGTTTCATGGGCGTCGCTGCCCGGCGCCGGGGCCAGCCGGCCGCCACCGTGGCGGCGGATAATGTAATCGGTGATGGCGCCCGATTCGGTCACAATACGCCCGTCATCCTCGATCACCGGCGACTTGCCGAGCGGATGGACAGCCTTCAGCTCGGGCGGCGCCAGGTTGGTAACGGCATCGCGGCTGTAGGCCTTGATCTCGTACGGCAGGCCAAGCTCCTCGAGCAGCCACAGGATGCGCTGCGAACGGCTGTTGTTGAGGTGGTGGACGATCAGCATGGCGGTCTCCGCTTGGGGTCGCGCCAGCCTTAGCGGCATTTGGCAGGCGGGGGAAATGCCCTATCAGGGCGCCGCCATGCCGATCATCATCCCCGAAACCGAGCTCGACGAAAGCTTCATCCGCGCCTCCGGGCCGGGGGGCCAGAACGTCAACAAGGTGTCGTCGGCGGTGCAACTGCGCTTCGATGTGCGCGCCTCGCCATCGCTGCCCGATGATGTCGCGGTGCGGCTGATGCGGCTGGCGGGCAGCCGGCTGACGCGCGACGGCGTCATCGTCATCACCGCCGATCGCTTTCGCACCCAGGAACGCAACCGCGCCGACGCCCGCGAGCGCCTGCAGGCGCTGGTCACCGCTGCGGAAGTGCGGCCGGTGAAGCGCAAGCCGACGAAGCCGAGCAAGGGTGCCAAGGAACGCCGGCTGGCTGGCAAGGCAGTGCGATCGGGTGTGAAACAGGGGCGCACAAAGGTCCGCGGCGACGATTGAACCTTCGCCGCTATCAGGCGTTTCAAAGGCTCCTCTTTCAAACTGCGGCGGGGGTCCCTATCTCTGCCGTCTCATTCTCCCCCCGAAAGGAACTGGTCATGGCGATCAACAAGGACACCATCGAAGGCGGCTTCAACGAGGCAGCCGGTAATGTCGAAAATGTCGTCGGCCACGCCTTTGGCGACAACAAGACCGAAGTCGATGGCAAGATCACCGAGCTGAAGGGCAAGGCCCAGCAGGTGTATGGCGACGCCAAGGACGCCTATGACAAGGCCAGCGGCAAGGTCAAGGAATGGGCCGACAAGGCGCCGGAAACCGCGCGCGAGGCGCGCGAACGCGCCCAGCGCATCGCCGACGAAAGCGCCGCCAAGGTGCGCCAGACGGTGCAGGAACAGCCGGTTGCCGTTCTCGCCGGTGGCATCGCGCTCGGCTTCGTGATCGGCTGGCTGCTCAGCGGCCGCAAGAACTAAAGGCAATTCGGCGGGCCTCGCCCGCCGGACGCCGCAACGAAGGCGCGGGCCTGGCCCGCGCCTTTTGCTGTCGGTCAATGATGGGCTTCGAGCGTCGCCATCAGCTCGATCAGCACACCGGCGGTGTCGCGCGGGTGGACGAAAATCACTGGCACGCCATGCGCGCCGATGCGCGGTTCGCCAGTGCCGAGGACCGTCGCGCCGCGCGCCCGCATCGCATCGCGCGCCGCGATGATGTCGGCGACTTCGAAGCAGACATGGTGCTGCCCGCCATTGGGGTTCTTCTTCAGGAAGCCATGGATCGGCGAATCGGCGCCGAGCGGCTCGATGAGCTCGAGCTGGCTGTTGGCGACATCGATGAAGGCGACGCGCACGCCCTGCGCCGGCAGGTCGAACGCCGGGGTGGAGACGGTGGCGCCGAACAGGCTTTCGTACATCGCTACCGTGGCGTCGATCGACACACAGGCGATGCCGACATGGTTG
>JANOCM010000547.1:0-2822 GCA_031412175.1 Alphaproteobacteria bacterium | reverse complement strand
CTGCTCATCGCCGTCATCATCATCGTCGGCGGCCTCACCTTCCTGCCCAGCCTCGTGCTGGGGCCGATCGCCGACCATTTCCAGGTCGTCGCCGGCAAGACGCTCTAAAGGCACAAACAATGGCTAATGCTCCCGCTTCGCTGTTCACCGGCCCGCTAATGTCGGCCGCGATCAAGGACAGTTTCGTCAAGCTCGATCCGCGTGTGCTGATCAGGAACCCGGTGATGTTCGTCGTGGCGCTGGTCGCGGCACTGTCGACCGTGCTCTGGCTGAAGGGCCTCGCCACCGGCACCGGGCAACCGGGTTTCGAAGGCCAGCTGGTGTTCTGGCTATGGCTGACGGTAATCTTCGGAAATTTCGCCGAAGCGCTCGCCGAAGGCCGCGGCAAGGCGCAAGCCGCCTCGCTGCGCGCTACCAAGGCCGAATTGTCGGCCAAGCGGCTGGCCGGCAGCAACGGCGCGGCGGCCAGGGCGTGGAGCATCGTCCCCGCCAGCCAGCTGCAGGTCGATGACCTCGTGCTGGTCGAAACCGGCGACCTGATCCCCGCCGATGGCGAGGTCGTCGTCGGCGTCGCATCGGTCAACGAAGCCGCGATCACCGGCGAAAGCGCCCCCGTCATCCGCGAGGCCGGTGGCGACCGCTCGGCGGTGACGGCGGGCACGCGGGTGATTTCGGACAGTATCACCGTGCGCGTCACCGCGGCGGCGGGCGAGGGCTTTCTCGACCGCATGATTGCGCTGGTCGAAGGGGCGTCGCGGCAGAAGACGCCGAACGAGATCGCGCTGACGATCTTGCTCGCCGGGCTGACGCTGATCTTCCTGATCGCCGTCGCCTCGTTGCCGAGCTTTGCCGCCTATGCCGGCGGCGACATCGCGGTGCCGGTGCTGGTGGCGCTGTTCGTGACGCTGATTCCGACGACGATCTCGGCGCTGCTGTCGGCGATCGGCATCGCCGGCATGGACCGGCTGGTGCGTTTCAACGTCCTGGCAAAATCGGGCCGCGCCGTGGAGGCCGCCGGCGACATCGACACGCTGCTGCTCGACAAGACCGGCACGATCACGCTCGGTGACCGCCAGGCGACGGCGTTCCTGCCGGTGCCGGGGGTTTCGGAGGCCGAGCTGACCGCCGCGGCGCGGCTCGCCAGCCTTGCCGACGAAACGCCGGAGGGGCGGTCGATCGTGGTCCTTGCCGGTGCGGGCGACCCGCTGCCGGCGGGCGCCGAGCCGATCGCCTTCACCGCCCAGACGCGCGTGTCGGGCGTCACCATCAGCCAGCGCGAGCTCGTCAAGGGCGCCGTCGATGCGGTGCTGAAGCGCCTCGGCGATCGCGCCGATGCCGGGACCGCGACGGCGCTGAAGCGCATATCCGACGACATCGCCCGAGCCGGCGGCACGCCGCTCGCGGTCGCCGACGGCGACCGGCTGCTCGGCGTCGTCCAGTTGAAGGACATCATCAAGGCCGGCATCCGCGAGCGTTTCGGCGAATTGCGCCGCATGGGCATCCGCACGGTGATGATCACCGGCGACAACCCTTTGACGGCTGCATCGATTGCCGCCGAAAGCGGCGTCGACGACTTCCTCGCCGAGGCAACGCCCGAGGACAAGCTGGCGCTGATCCGCAAGGAACAGGCGGGCGGCAAGCTCGTCGCCATGTGCGGTGACGGCACCAATGACGCGCCGGCGCTGGCGCAATCGGATGTCGGCGTCGCGATGAACACCGGCACCCAGGCAGCGCGCGAGGCCGGCAACATGGTCGATCTCGACAGCGACCCGACGAAACTCATCGAAATCGTCGGGCTGGGCAAACAGCTGCTGATGACGCGCGGCGCGCTGACGACCTTTTCGATTTCCAACGACGTGGCCAAATATTTCGCCATCCTGCCGGCGATCTTCGTGGTGCTCTATCCGGGCCTCGGCGCGCTCAACGTCATGCAGCTCGGCAGCCCCGAAAGCGCCATATTGTCGGCGATCATCTTCAACGCGCTGATCATCCCCGCGCTGGTGCCGCTGGCACTGAAGGGCGTGAAGTACCGCCCGGCGCCGGCCGGCGACCTGCTGGCGCGCAACCTTGCCGTCTATGGCGTCGGCGGGCTGATTGCGCCGTTCATCGGCATCAAGATCATCGACGTCGCCGTCACCGGCCTCGGTCTCGCATAAAGGCATATCGCAATGTTCACCGAACTCCGCTCCGCCCTCCGCCCCGCGCTGGTGATGCTCATCGGCTTCACCTTGCTGCTCGGGGTGCTCTATCCGATCGCCGTTACCGGCATCGCCGGCGTGGTCCTGCCTGCCCAGGCCGGCGGCAGCATCGTCACCGCCAATGGCAAGGCGATCGGCTCCGAACTGATCGGCCAGGATTTCACCGGCGCCGGCTATTTCCACCCACGGCTGTCGGCCGCCGGCAAGGGCTATGACGCCAGCGCCTCGTCGGGTGCCAATCTGGGGCCGGGATCGAAGGACCTTGCCGACCGCATCGCCGCCAGCATCAAGACGCTGCGCGACGAAGGCGTCGCCGGCGCCCTGCCCGCCGATTTGCTGACCACCTCCGCCTCGGGCCTCGATCCCGATATCAGCCCCGAAGCCGCGGCCGTGCAGGTGGCGCGCGTCGCCAGGGCACGCGGGCTGGCCGACGCCGATGTGGCGGCGTTGGTGGCAGCGCAGACGCGCGGGACGTTGCTCGGCGTGATCGGCGAGCCGCGCGTCAACGTGCTGGCGCTCAACCGCGCGCTCGACGCGCGGGCGAAGGGGTGAAGCGCAATGTCGGTGTCATCCCGGCGAAGGCCGGGACCCATAGCCCACAAATTTGCCGAAGGTGAGCGCGTG
>JANOCM010000546.1:0-1717 GCA_031412175.1 Alphaproteobacteria bacterium | reverse complement strand
GCGATCGCCATGCCCGCCGCCATCACCGCCATCGCCGGGAACACGCTGGTCCAGTAATCGGTGTCGGCGCCAATACGCTGGCCGAGCAGCATTCCAGCGGCGACCACCAGCGGGCCGATGACCAGGAACCAGCGCGGGCCGACCCGCCCGGCAAGCTGGCCCATCGGCGGCGAGGCGACGGTCAGCAGGATCGGCAGCGGGAGCATTGCGAGCCCGGCTTCGACCGGGGAATAGCCGCCCGCCGAGATCAGCACGTAGGGAAGCAGCAGCATTGCCGCGCCGAACGCTCCGTAAAGCAGGAAGGTGAGCAGGTTGAGACCCGAGAAGCAGCGATCGGCGAACATGGCGAGCGGCATCATCGCCGCTTCGCCTCGCTTCGCCTCGACCCACAGGAACAGCCCGAGCATGATCAATCCGGCGAGGATGGTCGCGATCGCGATCGCGTCGAGCATGGCCGTGGACGACCAGCGGGTCAGGCCGAAGGTGGCGCCGAGCAGGCCGAGCGTGGCAAGGGCCGCGCCGGGATAATCGGTACGGGCCGCGCCCTTATCCTCGCTTTCGGTCACGAACAGGATCGCAAGCAACATCGCGCCGGCGGCGAGCGGCAGGTTGATGTAGAAGATCGCCGGCCAGCCGACATTGTCGACCAGCCAGCCGCCGATCAATGGCGCGACGGCGGCGGAGGCGGCCCCGGCAGCGGCCCAGATGCCGACCGCGCGGCCGCGTTTCTCACCCTGGTAGGCGGCGTTGAGTAGTGCGAGGCTGTTGGGCAATAGCAAGGCAGCGCCAACGCCTTGCGCGGCACGGGCGGCGAGGAGCACGGTCAGGCTCGGGGCGAGCGCGCAGACGAGGCTGGTCACCGCGAACAGGCCGGTGCCGATCAGCAGCAAGCGGCGCCGCCCATAATGATCGCCCAGCGCGCCACCGAGCAGTAGCAGCGCCGACAGCGGCAGCAGATAGGCGTTGATCACCCATTGCACGTCGGCCGCACCCGCGCCGTAACTCTCGCGGATTGCGGGGAGGGCGACGTTGAGCACCGACCCTTCGACGAACGACAGGCTGGAGGCGAGGACGCAGGCGGCCAGCGTCCAGCGCGGATCGGCGTGCTTGCGGATCACGCGCCGGAGCTTGGCGGCGGCGTGACGTCCTTCATCCGCCGCGGCGGGGTAATTGCATCCATCACGCGTTTGATCGCCCGGCGCGCCTTGATCGCAAGCCAGATCGACAGGAAGACGAGGAAGGCGGCGACGATCGCGGCTGCTATCGGATTGGCGATGGCCAGCGCGAGCAGCCCGACGGTGGCGACATCCTCGCCGGTCGAGACGGCGATGTTGCTGTACGGCTCGGGGCTGGCGTTGACGAGCGTTCGCGCACCCGCCTTGCCGGCATGGGCGACCGCCGCCGCGCCGCCGCCCAGCAAAAAGCTCACGACCTGCCACGCCGGGTCGCCGGCATCGACGATCGCGAGGCTGAGCAAGGCACCGCCCAACGGCCGGATGAAGCCGTGCACCGTATCCCACGCGCTATCGACCCAGGCGATCTTGTCGGCGAAGAATTCGGCCAGTGCGCCGGCTCCGGCAACCCCGATCAGCCAGTTGTTGGCGAGCACGTCGAGCGCGTGAAGCTGGTCGGGCAGCGCCACCCAGCCGAACTTCATCGCCAGCCCGGTAACGAAGGTGACGAGATAGAGCCGCCACCCGGCGAGCAGGCTGACGGT
>JANOCM010000545.1:0-1779 GCA_031412175.1 Alphaproteobacteria bacterium | reverse complement strand
TCTCGATTTCGTCGAGGGGCTGTTGCAGCGCGACGATGTGGTGATCTCGCTGTCCGACGGCGGCGCCCACTGCGGCACCATCTGCGACGCCGCAAGCCCGACCTTCCTTCTCCAGCATTGGGTTCGCGACAGGAAGCGCGGCACGATCACCATCGAGAACGCCATCAAGCGCCAGTGCAGCGACACCGCGCGGCTGTATGGCATGAACGATCGCGGCGTGCTGGCGCCGGGCTATCTCGCCGACATCAACCTGATCGACATGAACCGGCTAAAGCTCGGCGCACCGTGGATGGCGTTCGACCTGCCCGCCGGCGGCAAGCGGCTGCTGCAAAAGGCCGACGGCTATGTCGCGACCATCAAGTCGGGTGTCGTCACCTTCCGCGAAGGCGTGATGACCGGCGAACTGCCCGGCGGACTGATCCGCGGCCCGCAGCACAAGCCGGCGCTGGCAATCGCGGCGGAATAGCCGCGATCAGCGCCGCCGGCGGGCCCGGCGGCGCACGGGCCAGGCGGCACCGGCGATAACGATGGCGATGCCGGCCAGTTCGAGAACGGTGTGGAGCTTCAACCCCAGCACTGGCAAGCGCATCGCCACGTCGATATGGTGGAACGACGCCGCGCGCACGAGTACGAACAGCCCGAGCAGGCACAGGCCGGCACCGGCCACGAAGACGGGCGCTCGCAGGCCGCGCACCAGCCACGCCAGCCCGACCGCCGCCGCCAGCGCCGTTGCCGCCCCCATGACCAGGAACCCGCGCTGAAAGGCCCGGCGCTCGGCATACCAGCCGCCGTCGCGCGCCAGCTGACGGCCCCAGGCGGTCAGCGCGGTCTGCAAATCGAGCTGCTTGTTGAGGCCGAGGGTCAGCATCGCCAGCCCGGCGAGGACCCAGAAGATGCGCTCGCGCGGGCTTACGGTAGCGCCGACCCGGCGCAGGCAGAGCAGCGCAGCCACGGCATAGCCGGCGACTGCCAGCCAGGGCAGCGTGCCGGCATCCTGGCTGGCCCATTGGATGACATTCCCGGTCATTGCGCCGGAAGACCGTCGCCCACGACCGCCTGCCACACGCCCACCGCCACCGCCGCGGCGGTATCGGCGCGCAGGATCCGCGGCCCCAGCGAGACCGGCCGGCACTGTGGCAGCGCACGAATCGCAGCGCGTTCGGACGCATCGAAGCCGCCTTCCGGCCCGATCAGGATAGCCGCCGGCGCTGGCGCGGCACGCAATGCCGCCGCGAGCGGTTCGCCGCCCGCCTCATCGGCAAAGATCAACGCGCGCTCGCTGGGCCAGGATTTCAGCAGCGCTGCTAGCGTCACTGGCTCGGCAAGTTCGGGCAGCGCGGTGCGCTCGCATTGTTCGGCCGCCTCGATCATATGGGCTCGCAGCCGGTCGAGGTTCAATTTGTCGACCATCGTTCGCCGCGTCAGCACCGGCAGCAGCCGCGCAACGCCGAGCTCGCAGCCCTTTTCGACCACCCAGTCGATGCGGCCACGCTTCAGCGGCGCAAAGCACAGCCACAGGTCGGGCACGGTTTCGCGCGGGGACAGATGCGATTCGATCCGCACTTCGACCGCCTTGCGCCCCGCCACCAGCACCCGCGCCGCCCATTCGCCGCTGCGATCGTCGAACAGCCGCACGATGTCGCCGGGCTGGCGCCGCATCACCTGCGCGAGATAATGCGATTGCGGCACCGGCAGCGTCAGCATGGCATCCGGCGCCAGCAGCAGGTCGACATAAAGCCGCGGCGTCGTTGACAAAGTGTCGGGTGTTTCGCTCATAGC
>JANOCM010000544.1:0-3000 GCA_031412175.1 Alphaproteobacteria bacterium | reverse complement strand
AGAATTTCGTCTTCCGCCTGTCGGGCGCGGTGTTCGCGCCAGGCGCCGGCTTCAACGACCTGTTCGCCAATTCCCCACGCGACAGCCGCTATTACAGCGTGCTGTTCAACGCCGTGGTGTCGTACTGATGGCGCGGCGCGGCCTCCTGTTTGCTGCCGCGCTGGCGCTGCTTGCCGCCATCGCGCCAGCGTCGGAGGGCGAAAAGCCGCTGGCGCGCGACTATGCGCTGGTCACTACCCCGCCGGCGCCGCCATCGCAATCCCAGGCGGAGGCTGATGCCAAAAGCGCCGGTTGCCTGACCTGCCACACCGCCAGCGACGAATGGACAATGCACGCGCCAAAGGCCGTCGTGCTCGGCTGCACCGATTGCCACGGCGGCAACACCGCGGTCATGGCGCCGGCGGGGCTGGACAAGGCCGATCCCGCCTATGCGCGCTTCCGCGACCAGGCCCATGTGCTGCCGCGTTACCCGCAGGCGTGGCATTTTCCGTCGTCGGCCAATCCGAAACGCAGCTACACCCTGCTCAACAAGGAAGCGCCCGAATTCATCCGCTTCGTCAATCCGTCCGACTATCGCGTCGCGCGCGACAGCTGCGGCGCCTGCCATCTGCCGGTGATCGAGGCCGCCGAACGATCGCTCATGGCGACCGGCGCCATGCTGTTCGGCGGCGCCAGCTACAACAACGGCATCGCGCCTTACAAAAACTACATCTTCGGCGAAAGCTACACGCGCCACGGCGCGGCGACGGGCATCTTGTCGGGCCACGACAGCACCGGCGCCGTCACCTTCTCCCCCGGCACCGCCGGCCGCCCGGCGGGAGTCCTGACTGAGGCCGAACGCGCCCGCGGCGCGCTGCCGTTCCTGGTGCCGCTGCCGGCGTGGCAGGTGCTGCCGCCGGGCGACATCTTCCGCGTCTTCGAACGCGGCGGCCGCAACATCAATCCGATCTTTCCCGAAATCGGCAACCCCGGCAGCACCGGGCTGTTCCAGCGGCTTGAAGAACCCGGCCGCCCCGATATCCGCCAGTCGAACCGCGGCCCCGGCACCGGGCTTCGCATCGCCGTGCCGGTGATCAACATCCACAAGACCCGCCTCAACGACCCGTTCACCTGGTTCATGGGCACCAACGACCAGCCCGGCGATTATCGCAGCTCCGGCTGTGCCTCGTGCCATGTCGTCTATGCCAACGACCGCGACCCGGTGCATTCATCGGTCTATGCCGCCGCCGGGCGCGACGGCACCAGCCAGACCGCCGATCCGACCATCCCGAAAGCCGAATCCGGCCACCCGATCAAACACGCCTTCACCCGCGCCATCCCCAGCGCCCAGTGCATGAACTGCCACATGCACCAGCCCAACATGTTCCTGAACAGCTATTACGGCACGACGATGTGGGATTACGAGGCCGACGCGCCGCGCATGTGGCCCGAAAAACAGCGTTACCCGACAGCCGCCGAAACCCGCGAAATCAACGACCGCAACCCCGAGGCCGCCGCGGCGCGCGGCCTGTGGTCCGACCCCGAATTCCTGCGCACCGTCGCCGATCGCAACGCCGCCAACACCGACACGCAATTCGCCGATTACCACGGCCATGGCTGGAATTTCCGCGCCGTCTACAAGCGCGATCGCGAGGGCAATCTGCTCGATGCCGGCGGCAACATGGCGACATGGGGCACCGACACCGCGCATATCGTCGCCAACGACGACCCCGAAAAATGGCGCCGCATCGGCACCGCGCCCTTCCCCGAACCTGCCGCTACCCCGGGCGCCGCGCAGGGTGGCAAGGCCGTCCACATGATGTCGATCCATGCCGAGGTCGGGATGCAATGCGCCGACTGCCATTTCGCCCAGGATGGCCACGACAATGGCTATATCCATGGCGAGGTCGCCAACGCGGTGGAGATCGGCTGCAAGGATTGCCACGGCACCGCCGATGCTTACCCCAGCCTCAAAACCTCCAACGTCAACGCCCGCCCCGGCGGCACCGACCTGACGCTGATCCGCAACCCCGATGGCCGGCCGCGCTTCGAATGGCTCAACCGCGATGGCCGGCAGGTGCTCGTACAGCGCTCGGTCGCCGACCCCAAACTCGAATGGCGCATCCATCTGACGAAGGACTCCGTCACCCGCGGCAACCCCGATTTCAACGAAAAGGCCGCGCGCGCCAAGCTGATCAGCAAGACCGATTATCGCAGCTTCGGCCCAGGCGTTCGCGCCACCGATCGCGCCCATGGCGACGACAACATGGCCTGCTACACCTGCCACCTGTCGTGGACGACGAGCTGCGGCGGCTGCCACCTCCCCATCGAGGCCAACTGGAAATCGCCGACCCAGAAGTTCGAGGACCAGGAGACCCGCAACTACGCGACGTACAACCCGCAGGTGGCGCGCGACGACATGTTCCAATTGGGCCGCCACCAGACCACCAAGGGCAATATCGTCGCGCCGGTGCGATCATCCTCGGCGCTGATGCTGAGCAGCACCAACATCAACCGCGAGCGCATCTATGTGCAGCAGCCGCCGATTTCCGCCGCCGGATTTTCGTCGCAGGCGTTCGCGCCGCACTATCCGCACACCGAACGCCGCGAGGAAACCAAGACCTGCACCGATTGCCACCTCGCCAGATCGGGCGACAACAATGCGATTCTGGCGCAGCTGCTGTTGACCGGCACCAATTTCGTCAACTTCATCGGCGCGCAAGCCTGGGTGGGATTGGACGGCGGGATCGAGGCCGTCCGCGTCACGGAATACAGCGAACCCCAGGCGGTGTTCGGATCCTATCTGCAGAAATACGCCTATCCCGATTACTGGCGCCAGCATGTCGAGCGTAACGGCCGCGAGCTCATCGACTGGGTCCGCGGCAAGATCTTCGACAAGAAGGTTTCGGGCGAAACCGACCCCAGCGAGGCCATCGGCAACGTCCACCAGGCCGCCGGCGGCGCGGCCCGCTGCCTGCAGGCGCGCGGCGAATATCTGTTCGTCGCCGAAGGGCGCGGCGG
>JANOCM010000543.1:0-1772 GCA_031412175.1 Alphaproteobacteria bacterium | reverse complement strand
CGCAAATACGGCGTGTCGCTGGGGCTGATCACGCAGCGGCCATCCGATGTCGCCGAAGGCACGCTGGCGCAGTGCGGCACCATCATCGCGATGCGATTGAACAACACCCGCGACCAGGAATGGGTGCAGGCGACGATGCCCGAAGGCGCGCGCGGTTTCCTCGAAACCATCCCGGCGCTGCGCAACCGCGAATGCATCGTCTGCGGCGAAGGTGTCGCGGTGCCGGTGCGGCTGAGCTTCGACACGCTCGCCGAGAGCCGCTGCCCGGCGTCCGACGACCCGTCGTTCAGCGAGCGCTGGGCCGGCAGCGGCGATTCGGACGCCGATCTTGCCAATATCATCCGCGACTGGCGCAGCCAGACGACCAACGCGCCGGCACCGTCGCTGCTGCGACCGGCGTCGGGGTTGTGGAGCTGAACCTTTTCCCTGCCCCTTGCGGGGAGGGCGTTGTTCTCACGCCGCCGGATCGAGGCTGCGCCAGTCGCGGGTGACAAAGCGTTCCTCGATGGCGGTGCGGGTTTCCAGCGCGCCGTTGCGGATCCAGTGCCAGGTGCGGCAGCGGTTATGGCCGTCGTCGGAAATCTGGATCATTTCGTAAAGATACAGCGACGGATCGCCGGTGCGCTGCCAGTACAGCATCATCGTGCGGCCTTCGTGATCCTGCGGCACCTCCCAGGCCGAACCGACGATCAAATCATTGTCCCACCAGATCCGCCTGTCGCGATAGGTTGCCGGGAAATCGCGGATATCGGTGCGTCCGTCGGGCCAGGTGTAGTAGTTCGTCTGGTGATAGGGGTGCACCGGATCGTCGCTGAACCGGCAGAACAGCCGCGAGGCATGGGCATCTACCTGCACGCCCGCAGCGTTGAAGTAGGTATAGGTGCCATCCCAGACGCCCTCGTGGCGGGCGAGCAGCGGCATGTCTTCGCGAATTCCCATCGTCAGTCTCCGATCAGGGCCAGCAATTCCGGTACATGGCGGGCGCGCAAGGCCGCCAGCGTGCGGCGGTGGAGGCGTTGCGGCGCCAGTTCGGCGGCGTCGAACGCCCGCGCATTGGCCGCGCCAACCGCATCCCAGGGGGTGAACGCCACCTCCGCCCGCGCGATCGCCCAGGCGCGGGTCAGATGGCTGCCGTGGCGATCGGGGGTCAGATCGGGCCAGCCGGCGCGCGGCGCTGGGCCCGGTGGCGCGTGGGGAATGTCGAGCCGGTTGGCCAGCATTGCCGCCAGCCGCGCCGCGGCGCCCTGCCCTTCAATGCGGGTGGCCGGCAGCCGGGATACGGCCAGCGCCAGCACGTCGATGACGCTTTCGAGCGCGATCGGCGGCTCGGCAAAGCCGTCGCTCAGCCCGTGCCCGGGCAGGTCGATGGCCAGCGTGCCCGGCCGCACGACCATTTCGGCGGCACTGCCCGGCGGGTGCAGCAGCAATGTCGAGGCCGCGAGATCGCCCTGCCAGTGCAACTGGCCGAAACCGGCGACGTCGAAAAAGCCCTGGGCAGCGACGGCTGCCGGTGTGGCGGTTGCCGGCGACGGGTGACGCAGCAGCCAGCCGCGCGCCGCCGCCGCAACCTCGGCATCGTTCGCCAGCTTGTGCGCCTGCCAGCCGGCGGGCAGCGGCCCCAGCCGGTCGATGTGCGCCTGCAGCGGGTCGCCGTTGCGGCCCAAGATCATCACCGGCGGCGTCGGTGCCCCCGGTGCCGGCAGATCACGCGGTGCCTGCAGCATCGCCGCATAGCCGGGGCCGTAGGAAGCGCCCGCCGCCATCACGTCGAG
>JANOCM010000542.1:0-4980 GCA_031412175.1 Alphaproteobacteria bacterium | reverse complement strand
CCGCTACGGCGCGGCGGCGAAGAGCGATGACGAGCCGGTCGTGCCCTATCTCGTCAAGGTGCCCGCCGACACCGATCGCCTTGCCGCCCTGTCCGAAGCTGTCCGCCGGCTGGAGCAGCAATTCGGCAAATGGGCGACGCCATGGGGCGAGATCAATCGCTTCCAGCGGCTGACCGGCGATCTCGTCCAGCCCTTCGACGACAAGACATCGAGTACGCCGATCGGTTTCGGCTCGGCACAATGGGGGGCGCTGGCGTCGTTCGGATCGAAACCCTGGCCGGGGACGAACCGCTGGTACGGCACCTATGGCAACAGCTTCGTCGCGGTCATCGAGTTCGGCCCGCAGGTCAAGGCGCTGGCGATTTCAGCCGGCGGCGAGAGCGGTGATCCGAAATCACCGCATTTCGTCGATCAGGTCGACCGCTACCGTGCCGGCAAGCTGCGCCCGGTCTATTTCGCGCCGGGTGATTTGAAGGGCCATGTGACACGGGCATATCACCCGGGGGGCTGACCCCTCCCTCCCCGTTGCGGGGAGGGCGCCTCGGCGCCAGCCGAGCGGGGTGGGGGTTCCCACCCTTCGACACCCGCAACCCCCACCCCGCTCGCTTCGCGAGTCGCCCTCCCCGCAGGGGGGAGGGAGGGGCTATTTCACCATCTTCGGCGGCTCGGCCGCACCCGCCACCGCCGCCGTCAGCGCACCGAAAAACCGGTTGAAATCGCTTGCGGCTTTGGCGTCGTACGGTTGCGCCGGATCATCCTGCGGGCGGTGATACCGCGTGTTGACCCAGTTGCGGTAGATCGCCTCCTCCGGCGTGCGCGGCCGATAGCCAAAGATGAATGCCGTCGCCGGGATGCCTGCTGCCAGGAACGCCGCATGGTCGGTGCGGGTGTTCATGCCGCGCTCGGGCTCGGGATCGGGCTGGATAACGATCTTCAGCGGCGCCGCGACGGCGCGCACCGTGTCGGTCAGCGTCGATTCGCCCATCCCGAGCATCGTCAGCTGGCGCAGCGGAAACAGCGGCCGCAGTCCATCGAGGTTGATGTTCGCCGCTAGCGACGCCTTTGGCACCGTCGGATGCCGCACGAACCAGCGCGCGCCGAGCAGGCCCTTTTCCTCGCCGGTGAACACCGCGAACAGCACCGGCCGGCGAAAGCCCTTGCCACGCCGCGCCTCGGCGAGCTGGATCAAGGTTGCGACATAGGCGGCATCGTCGAAACTACCGTTGTAGAGGTCGTCGCCGCCCACAGCCTCGCCGCGGCCATAGCCGTCGCTGTGCGCCGACACGACGACGATCTGGGTGCTGAGCGTGGGATCGGTGCCCGGCAGCAGCGCCAGCACATTGTCGCTCGTCAGGTCGCGCTCGCTCACCGCGATCGTCGCGGTCAGCCGCGCCGGCAGCGTGAAGGTTTCCAATGGCCGCGACAGCCCGCCATCGGTCAGCACCGCCGACGCCAGATGGCCGCTGCCCTCGATCAGCGCCGCGAACGCTGCGGCGTTGAGCCGGAACTGCGGGATCGCGGGCTTGGGCAACGCCAGGTCGGTGGCGACGATGGTGCGCGCATAGGCATCGGGCCAGCGTGGCGGCTCCACGGCGAATTCGCGGTCGTCGACGGTTATCATCGCCACGGCGCCCGCGGCGGTGGCGGCGGAGATGCGTTCGGGCCCCAGCGGCAGGCCGGCGTGGCGATTGCCGAAGCACACCGCCACCTTTCCGCGCACCGTCTCGCCCAATTCCTTCGCCGAACAATAGCCGCCGAATACCATGGCGGCGTCGATCGTCGCCGGCAGCCCCGGCCCGGCGCGCAGGCTGACATCGTGGAGGAACTTCAGCGCCAGCGTCTTGCTTGGGCCGACGATGGCAATGCGCGTTGCCGCCGGCTCGACCCGCCATTCGTGCAGCCGCAGCGTCTGCGTCCAGCCGCCGTTCTCGCCCGCCGGCTGCAGCTTTGCTGCCTTGAAGCGCGCGGCGATCATCGCGACGGCGCGGGCGTGGCCGGGGCTGCCGGTGTCGCGGCCTTCCATGCTGTCGTCGGACAGGGCGGTGGTGGTCTGCCACCAGGCCTTGGTCGCGGCGTCGGGGGCGGCGACCGCGGGGCTGGCGAGGGCGAGGGCAAGGAGGAGGGCGCGGGTCATCAAGTCTCCTGCTCCCCTCCCGGTTGACGCGAAGGCGTCGCCTTCGGCTGCGGGAGGGGCTGGGGGCGGGGTGTGCTGTCAGCACGAGCGCCGGTGCGCGACTCTAAACTCCCCCACCCCCGACCCCTCCCGCAGCCGAAGGCGACGCCTTCGCGTCAACCGGGAGGGGAGCAGGAATGGCTAGTCCTCGCCGAATTTATCGAGCACCAGCCCCGAAAGTTTGGCGACGGCGGCTTCGGCTTCGGGCCCGGTTGCCGAAATCTCGATCGAATCGCCCATGCCCGCCGCCAGCATCATCAGCCCCATGATCGAGGTGCCGGTAACGCTGGCGCCGTCGTGCGTCACCGTCACTTCGGCGTCGAAACCGCTGGCGAGCGTCACGAACTTGGCGCTGGCGCGAGCATGCAGCCCGCGCTTGTTGGTGATCGGCACGGTCACCGGGCCGGCCATCACCGTGCCGTCGGCACTCAAGCCGCTTCGCCCAGCATCTTCGACGCGACGGCGATATACTTGCGCCCGGCCTCTTGCGCCGCATCGACCGCGGCGGCGACCTTCATCGTCTTCCTGACGCTCGCCAGCTTGATCAGCATCGGCAGGTTGACGCCGGCTATGACTTCGATCCCCGGCCCCATCAGCGAAATGGCGAGGTTCGACGGCGTGCCGCCGAACATGTCGGTCAGCATGATGACACCCTGGCCGATGTCGCAGCGCGCGATGGCAGCGGCGATATCGGCGCGGCGCACCTCCATGTCGTCATCGGCGGCGATGCAGATAGCCTCGACACGCTCCTGCTTGCCGACGACATGTTCTGTCGCGGCCAGGAATTCGGCGGCCAGATGGCCATGGGTAACGAGAACCAGTCCGATCATGTGGCGCCCCCGTCACCCGATGTGGGGGGCGCTGTCAATACAGCGGCATCATTGCCCTGCTTGCCGACATCGCGGTGGACGAGCAGCGACGGGGTGCCGGCGGCCTGCAGCCGGGCCTGAAGCTCGCGCGAAACCGCAACGCTGCGGTGGCGGCCGCCGGTGCAACCGATGGCGATGGTCAGATACGCCTTGCCCTCGCGGCCATAGCCGGGGATCAATGTCGCCAGCAGATCGGCGATGCGATCGATCGCCGGCGCATAGGCCGGATCGGCGGCGACATAGGCGGCGACTTCGGCGTTCTCGCCGGTCAGCGGCCGCAACGCCGGTTCCCAATGCGGGTTGGCGAGGAAGCGCATGTCGAACACCAGGTCGGCATTGCGCGGCAGGCCATGGGCAAAGCCGAACGACTGGAAAGTCACCGTCAGCTGGCTCTGGTCGCTGCGGCCGAGCCGTTCGGCGATGCGGCGGCGCAAATCGGTGACCGACAGGTCGGTGGTGTCGATGACGAGATCGGCCCAGCGTTTCAGCGGCGCGGTGAGTTCGCGTTCGAGCGCCACGCCATCGGCGAACGGCCGGTCGAGCGCCAGCGGGTGCCGGCGCCGGGTTTCGGAAAAGCGGCGGGCGAGCTGGTCATCGGAACAATCGAGATAGACCAGCCGGATATCGACGCCTTCGCCGCGCAGCACGCGCAGCCGCTCTACCAGTGCCTGGGCATCGAAAGCGCGGGTGCGCGTGTCGATGCCGAAGGCGACGGGCCTAGGTGGCCCCTCGCCGCCCTCCGCGGACGCCAGCAGCGTGTCGACCAGCCCGAGCGGCAGATTGTCGACCGCCTCGTAATCCATATCCTCGAGCGCTTTCAGCGCGGTTGCCTTGCCGGCGCCCGACATGCCGCTGATGATCAGCATCGGCGGCGCGCTGCGCAGGGGATGGGAATCGGGAGCCACGGGATTGCTATTTAGGGTGGCGAGCGCGGCGCGCAAAGCCCGCTCGGCGCGGATCGGTGCCGATTCTCCGAAAGCGTCGAAGGCGACGACCGGCACCGCGACGCCATGCCAGCTCCGATACTGCGGATCGGGCAGCCGGTCGGGGGCAGCGGCCAGGTCGAGCGCCAGCGCCACCGGGGCGGCGACGGTGGGTTCCGGCATTATGCCGAGCCCGCGCACCTCGATCAGCCCGGCGAGGACTGGCGGCGCGCTGGCGAGCAATCGCCCGCCGGCGGTGGCCAGCACGACGCGATCATCGGCAACCAGCCGCCAGCCGCGATCGATCAGCCGCAACGCCAGGTCGGACTTGCCGGCCCCCGATGGCCCGAGCAGCAGCACCGCCGCGCCATCCAGCGCCACCGCCGTCGCGTGGATAGTCGGGGTGTGCATCAGGCTGCCGGCAAATCGACGGTGAACACCGCGCCGCCATGGGCGCGGTCGTCGACCCCGATGCTGCCGCCATGCGCATCGACGATCGCCGCGGCGATCGACAGCCCGAGCCCCGAATGACGACCGAAATCCTCTGCCTCGGGTCGCTGCGAGTAAAAGCGCTTGAAGACATCGCCGCGGTTTTCGGGCGGGATGCCGGGGCCTTCGTCCTCGACACGCAACCGCACGGTGCCGGGCCCGGTTTCGGCCGAAACGACGACCAGGCCCGGGTTGGGCGAAAACGAAATGGCATTGTCGATCAGGTTGCGCAGCACCTGGGCCAGCCGCGACGGATCGCCGATCACCTTGGCGGCGCCGGCGGCCGGCGGCAGATATTCGATGCTGAGGCCGGCCGGCAGCGATGCGGTGCGATAGGCGGCGACCAGCCCCTTGGCCAGCGCCCCGGCGTCGACAGGCTCGAAGCGGGTGCGCGACAGTTCGGCATCGAGCCGGCTAGCATCGGAGATATCGGTGATCAGCCGGTCGATGCGCGCAACGTCGTCGCGGATCACCACCAGCAGCCGGCGGCGCAATTCGGGCTGCTCGACCTGGTCGAGCGTGTCGA
>JANOCM010000541.1:0-2506 GCA_031412175.1 Alphaproteobacteria bacterium | reverse complement strand
TCAGGCGACGGCGGACAGGCCGCGGAAGGCGACTTCGGGGCTGGTGAATTCGGCCTTGTTGCAATAGCTTACGTCGCCGAGCGCGACTTCGCCGAGGCCCATGTCGACCTGTGCGCTGCGCAGTGCCTTGTGGGTGCGCAGGATGTTGGTGCGCGCCTTGACCAGTTGCTGGCAGGTTTCCATGACGTGCATCAGTGATTCCTGCATGACATGGGTGCCAACACGAGCCTGCTGGGTGACGGTCGGCATGGTGGCGGTCAGCGTCGCAACGGCGGCGACAGCGGCATCGATGGCGCGCTCGGCGGCGATCAGCTGTTCGGCAAGCTGATTGCCGGCGATGCGAACCGATGCGTCGTTGTTGCTGTTGAGGGCCTGGACGTTCGAGGCGATCTGGACGGTCATGAGGGTAAATCCTTCCGTTCGCGCCCTGCGGCGCGTTGATGAGG
Organism: Alphaproteobacteria bacterium; assembly: GCA_031412175.1. Taxonomy (GTDB): domain Bacteria; phylum Pseudomonadota; class Alphaproteobacteria; order Sphingomonadales; family Sphingomonadaceae; genus Sandarakinorhabdus. The sequence goes on along the minus strand of JANOCM010000541.1, from coordinate 2,060 downwards.
CGTCCTCCCGGACGACCACCGTCCGGAAGCGCTAGGTGAGGGTTTTCAACGCTGCGATGGCACCCAGGAGGGAGCCGAACGCCATCGATGAACCAATCGCAATCAACAATATCCAACCAAGGCGAGCCCCGATCGAAAGATCGTTCTTCTTCCCCCACGGGACCGAGCCAGCCAGTGGACGGGGACCGACGCCAGGGTCTGCGGCAGCGGCACCCGCCCAACTGGTGGAATGCTCGGTATCGAAGGAAACCGATGCAACTGTCGTGCGGGGAGGGCCGCTGACCGTCGGATCGACAACCGGACTGAAACGAAGCGCCTGAACGTGGTGGGCACTGTCATTGACCCCGTTTGAGGCCGGTGACCCAACAATCGCTGATTCGGCGGTCGGAACAATCTCCGGTGGGTGATATATCAATGGTTGATAAGAATCGGGGGCCACTTCGCCGCCCGCTTCGTCCTGCACGAGCAGGCGCGCAGCCTCGATCCGGCTGCCGACCGCCAGGGTTTTCATCGCCGTGCGCAACCGCATGTCGACCGTGTGCGGCGAGACGCCGAGCACCCGGGCAATGTCCTTCGAGGTCATGTGATTGTAAACAAGGCGTAAACAATCGCGCTGACCGTCGGTCAGCAGCGCCAGCTCGGGCGGTGGACTTGGTTTGTGTGTTGTCACAGCAACACGGCACCTTGGCGGCGCGGCAATGTCAATAGCCTCTGCCACATCATCGTAGAATTCGACACGCATAAGTCGACCCACCTTGCTCTCTGCCCAGACCCGGCATGAACTTGTTATTCATGTTCACCCAAATGATGCCATTTGGCAACCTTTCGTTGCGGCGATGCGACCAATTTCCCTTGGTAGCGCCGCTGCAACCCCAGGATCCAATCGTTAACGAAACGTGTTTCGGCGCAATTCATGGTTACCGCAAGTGGCTGACGATGGCCGCCCGGGACGGGACGTGCCGAACGCGAGATGGCCGGGGAAGCGAGGCAAGTGGGTGATAGTGTCGCACCACCCTTGCTGCCTTAACGCCCGACACCGGGTTCCGCCTCCTTTCCGCACGCGGAATTCTGCCGCGCCTGCACCGGCTGCCGACCATAAACCGGGCCGATGAAGCCGCAACGGCGGAAATGTGACTATCGGAAGACTGTATTCCCGACAATTTCGCAGCCATTGCGGCGGGTCTGCGCGCCACGCTGACTGCGATACAAGTTATTGTAATTGCAATAGATATGGCCTTGATGCGCCTGTATCAAGCATTGGTATCGCGCCTTTGGCGGGCCCTGCCGCCACTGCCGCCTCTTTCCGCCGCCGCCGGACTGCCCCTAGGATGCAGTATGACCTGGACCCCGGAGATCGACGAACTCGCCCGCCGCCGCGCCGCCGCGCTGTTGATGGGTGGCGAGGCCAAGCTTGCGAAGCAGGCAGCGATGGGCCGGCTCAATGCCCGCCAGCGCCTCGCCGCGGTCGCCGACGAAGGTTCGTTCCGCGAGATCGGCGCGCTCGCCGGTTTTGCCGCCTATGCCGACGATGGCGAGATGCTGAGCTTCCAGCCGGCGAATTTTCTTTTCGGACGCGCAACGGTCGATGGCCGGCCGGTGGTGCTGACCGCCGATGATTTCACCGTCCGCGGCGGCGCCGCCGATGCCAGCCTGCACCGGAAGCTCGCCGATGCCGAGCGGCTGGCCAGCGAATACCGGATGCCGCTGATACGCATGATCGAGGGCACCGGCGGCGGCGGATCGGTACGCACGCTCGAAACCAGCGGCTATACCTATATCCCCGAGATTCCCGGCTGGGAGGTGATGGTCGCCAACATGGCCAATGTGCCGGTCGTGGCGCTCGGCCTCGGCCCGGTCGCCGGGCTCGGCGCCGGGCGTCAGGTGATGGCGCATTATTCGTTGCTGGTGGAGGGCGTGTCGCAGATGTTCGTCGCCGGGCCGCCGGTGGTGGCGGCGGCGGGCGAGGTGCGGACCAAGGAAGAACTTGGCGGCGCGCGCATTCATGCACAGAACGGCGCCATCGACGACCGCGTCGAAAGCGAGGCCGAGGCCTTTGTTCG
>JANOCM010000540.1:0-2244 GCA_031412175.1 Alphaproteobacteria bacterium | reverse complement strand
ACAGATTGTCGGTCAGGATCAGGTCGAACTGCTTGGCGTTCTTGACCAGTTGCATCGCCATATTGTCGGCGAGCATGTGGGTCAGCTTGATATCGGGATATTCGGCGTCGCGCAGCGCCTGCACGTCCTCGCGCCACATCAGCCCGGCCTCCATGACATTGCCCTTTTCGGCCGACACGACCTCCCCCTTGCGGCCGCGGGCGAGTTCGAAGGCGATGCGCGCGACGCGCTGGATTTCGGACGTCGTATAGACATGGGTATTGACGCCGCGGCGCTGGCCGTCGGGCAGGGTTTCGACGCCCCGGGGCTCCCCGAAATAGACGCCGCCAGTCAATTCGCGGACGAACAGGATATCAAGGCCATCGACGAAGATGCGTTTCAGCGACGACGCATCGGCGAGCGCCGCAAAGCAGCGCGCCGGGCGGAGGTTGGCGAAGACGTTCATGCCGGCGCGCAACGCCAGCAGCCCGGCTTCGGGGCGCTTGTCATAGGGTTGGCCAGACCATTGCGGCCCGCCGACGGCGCCCATCAGCACCGCGTCCGACGCCTTGGCCAAGGCGAGCGTTTCGTCCGTCAGCGGCACGCCATCGGCATCGATCGCGGCGCCGCCGAAAAGCGCCTCGGTAATGGCGAGATCGAGGCCTTGGTTGATCAGCCGGCCGGCGACACGCCGCGCGACGGCAGTGACTTCGGGGCCGATGCCATCGCCGGGCAGGAGCAGCAGTGTCTTGGTCATGCGATTTCGGTATCCGTCGGGGAGGGCGGTTGCAGTCGAAGCTAGCGGGGAACGACGCCGGTTTCGATGAAGCGACGTTGATCGGCGGCAAAGATGCGGCGCCCGTTGGCGATGTTGCCGTCGATTTCGGCAGTAGCCGCGTCAGGCGTCCGCCCGGCCGCGATCGCGGTCGCGATGCCGGCCTTGCGAAACGCGGCCTGTTCTTCAAGACAGGATTTGGCGAAGCCGGTTTCGAAATCCTCGGGCTTGATCCGCATCGTCATGCCCATGCGGACGCTGCTCGCCAGGCAGGCGGTGAATTTGTCGGCGCTATCCGCAAAATCCCCGGCCTGGAGGAGCAGTGCAGCGATCAGGATCATGCCGCGCGTGCCGCAGCGCCGGCAATCCACGGGCGTTCCGCCGCCAGCCGGTTCTCATGGGCACCGATATCGGCGTCCATTGCCACCGTCAGCCCGATCTCGTCGAGGCCGTTCACCAGGCAATGCTTGCGGAACGGATCGATCGGAAAGCTGAAACGATCCTGGTACGGCGTTGTGACGACCTGGTTTTCGAGGTCGATGGTGATCGGATCGGTGCCGGCGATCGCCATCAGCCGGTCGATCTGGTCTTGCGGCAGCGCCACCAGCAGCATGCCGTTCTTGAAGGCATTGCCCGAGAAGATATCGGCAAACGACGGCGCGATGACGACGCGGATCCCCATGTCGGCAAGCGCCCAGGGCGCGTGCTCGCGGCTCGAACCGCAGCCGAAATTGTCGCCGGCGATGAGGATCGGGGCGCCCTTGTAGCGCTCGCTGTCGAAGATGTTGTCGGGATCCTGGCGGATGACGTTGAACGCCGATTTGCCGAGCCCGGTGCGGGTGATGGTCTTCAGGAACCGCGCCGGGATGATGACATCGGTATCGACATTCTCGACGCCGAACGGAATGGCGGTGCCGGTGAGGGTGGTGAAGGGCTGCATGATGCTGCCTGTGCCAGAGCGAGGCTGGGGAATCTAGCGCGGAAGTCCCGGCTGCCAGGCAAAGCCGTCACCGGCGCGGACGACACGGCCGACGCCGGGATAGGGGAAGTGCGGCGAAAACACGGTTTCGCCGCTGGCGGCCAGCCGCGTGAACAGCGCCTGCCGGTTGGCGGCGCCCACTTTGGCGTCCTTGTCATAGCCCATCACCCAGCCGGGCTGGGCCAGCGAGACGATGTAACTGTGTGCCGAATCGCCGATGGCAAGCAGCTTGCCGCGCCCCGAGGTGATCGCATAGCCGCTGTGCCCCGGCGTATGGCCGTGGAGATCGACCGAGGCGATGCCGGGGATGAGCTTGGCGCCCGGCGTGAAGGCCTGCACCTGCTTGTCGATGCCGGCGACGAGTTTCGCATTGGCGGGCGCTGCCTTGATCGATGCCCATTCCGGCGCCGCCATGTGGACGGCGGCCTTGGCGAACACCGGCGCGCCGGCGGCATCGACCAGCCCGCCGACATGATCGCCATGGCCGTGGCTGATCAGGATGTCGGTGATA
>JANOCM010000539.1:0-7708 GCA_031412175.1 Alphaproteobacteria bacterium | reverse complement strand
GTATGTCATGCGCGTTTTCACCCTGTTTGCCGCCACGCTGATCGGCCTGTCGCCACTCGCCGTTGCTGCCCCTGCCCTTGCCCAGGTCGCCGCCGCGCCCAGCGATGCCGGCGATCCGGCAGCGCGCGCCTTTGTCGAAACGCTCGCCAGCGACGCGTTCGGCGTGCTGCGCGACAAATCGCTGTCGAAGGCCGCCAGCCGCGCCAAGTTCCGCACCATGTTGCAGCAGAATGTTGCGCTCGCCGATATCGGCAACCGGTTGATCCGCCGCCACCGCGCGACAATCACCCCGGCGCAGTACACCGCCTATCAGCAGGCGCTGCCCGATTTCGTGCTCAACGCCTATGCCGACCGGCTGTATGATTATTCGGACGCCAGCATCAAGACGCTGCGCACCGTGGGCCGCGGACCGATGACCGATGTCTATACCCGCGTCACCCGCCCGGGTGCGCAGCCGGTCGATGCGATCTGGCAGGTCAAGAAAACCGCCGCCGGCAAGAACGTCATCAACAATTTGACCGTGCAGGGCATCAACCTGTCGCTGACGCAGGAGGCGGATTTCAACGCCTATGTGCAGAAAAACGGCTTCGACGCGCTTGTGACGTTCCTGAAAGGCGCCAACTCCAAGTCGCTCGCGACGCGGACGGCAGGCTGACCAGTCAGCTCCTGATCGCCGAAACGGCCTTCGTCCACCCATCGGCGCAGCTCTATGGCCATGTCTCGGTCGGCGAAGGCGCGTCGATGTGGTGCAACGCCGTGGTGCGATCGGAGGTCGCGCGTGTGGCCATCGGCGATTTCGCCAACGTCCAGGATTTCGTGATGATCCACACCGATCCCGGCAAGCCGGTCACCATCGGTGCGTACACCTCGATAACCCATCACGCGACCCTGCATGGCTGCACGATCGGCGACCATTGTCTGATCGGCATCAACGCGACGATCTACAACGGCGCGGTCATCGGCAGCGGCTCGATCGTGGGGCAGCACGCTTATGTGAAGGACGGCACGATCATTCCGCCCAATTCGATCGTCGTCGGGTCGCCGGCGACGGTAATCCGCACCCGAGACAACCGCCTTGCCAACCGGATCAACGCCGAATTCTATGTCCGCAACGGCGCCGCTTACAAACGCGGCGATCATCGTGCCTGGGATGGGCCCGAATTCGAAGCCTGGTTCGGCGACATGATGAAGACCCTCGCCGCCGAATATGCCTAGAGTTCGGGGCGCCCCGCCGCTAAGGCTGCGGCCATGAGCAAGCTCCACCTCGTTTTCGGCGGCCGCGTCAGCGACCCGCAGACCACCGATTTCATCGAACCCGACAAGCTCGATGTCGTTGGCATCTTCCCCGATTATGCCAGTGCCGAAGCCGCCTGGCGCGCCAATGCCCAGCGCACCGTCGACGACGCGACAATGAAATATGTCGTCGTCCACCTGCACCGCCTGCTCGAGCCCGGCAAACCGGCCTGACGTATTGCGCGGGATAGCAAGGCCCGCCCCCACCGCCTAGATTGCGGCCGGGGAGTGACTACAATGACCTTGAGCCTGAGTTTCGGCACGATTTTCGCCAATGTTGCCAGCGCCGTCGATCCGGCGCACCCGGCGACGATCCACGGCGACACGGTAACCAGCTGGGGCGATTTCGACCGCCGTACCAACGCCATCGCCGCCGCCTGCCACGCCGCCGGCGCGGTGCCGGGCGATCGCATCGCGCATCTGATGCGCAACAGCCCGGCCTATCTGCAGACAACGATTGCCGCGTTCAAGGCGCGGCTTGTCCATGTCAACATCAACTACCGCTACACCGGCGAGGAGCTGTTCTACATCCTCGACAACAGCGATGCTGCGGTGCTCGTCTATGATGCCGAATTCGAGCCTTTGGTGGCGAGCATCCGCGACCGGCTGAACGTGAAGCTGTTTCTGCAGGTTGGCGGCAAAGCCCCCGATTATGCCCGCGATTTCGAAATCGTCGCCGAAGGCTCGGCAACACTGGCCGAACAGGCACACAGCCCCGAAGACATGCTGTTCATCTACACCGGCGGCACCACAGGCATGCCCAAGGGCGTGATGTGGGACCAGGGCGCGCTGTCGGCGATGATGATGGCCGGTGCCGGCATCCCGACCGATGTCGATCTCGCCGGCTACCTCGACCTGGTTCGCGCCGGCACCGGCCGCTATCGCGCGCTGGTCATGCCGCCGCTGATGCACGGCACTGGCTTCATCATCGCGGTCAGCACATTGTCGCGCGGCGGCACTGTCGTCACCCTGCCCGGCGAGGCGTTCGAGCCCGAGCTGGCGGTCGAAACCTGCCAGCGGCTGGCGTGCGACTATACCGTCATCGTCGGCGATGCCTTTGGTCGCCCGCTGCTGCGCGCGCTCGATGCCGGCCATGGCAGCATCGCGTCGCTGGCAGTGATGATCTCCAGCGGCACAATGTGGTCGCCCGAGGTCAAAGCCGGGTTACTGCGGCACGCGCCCAATTTGATGATCGTCGATTCGCTCGGATCATCGGAAAGCCTGGGGCTGGGCAATTCGGTGCAGACCAGCGCCAATGCCGGCGCCGCGACGAAATTCAGCGCCGACGGCCAGACCTTGATCGTCGACGACGACTTGCGCCCGGTGCCGCCGGGAACCCGAGGCCGCATCGCGCGCGGCGGTCTGATCCCACGCGGATACTGGCGCGATGCGAAGAAATCGGCCGAAACCTTTGTTACCATTGATGGCACGCGCTACGCGATGGCGGGCGACTGGGCCATCATCGAAGCCGATGGCAGCTTTACCCTGCTCGGCCGCGGCAGCCAGTGCATCAACACGGCGGGCGAAAAGGTTTTCCCGGAAGAAGTCGAGGAAATGCTGAAAACCCACCCGGCAGTCGATGACGCGCTGGTTTTCGGTGTTCCCGACGACAAATGGGGCCAGGCGGTGACAGCGGTGGTCGAGGCCCCCGCCGGTGCCGACCCCGAAGCGCTGCGCGCACATGTCCGCGGGCATCTTGCCGGCTACAAGACACCGAAGCGGGTGATCATCGTGCCGAAAGTGCCGCGCGCGCCGAACGGCAAGGCGGATTATGCCGCGGCGCGGGAAATGGCGGGAGGCTGAAGCTTAGGCGCCGCGGCAAAGCCGCGTCGTGACGTCAGACGAGATCGGCCAGCTTGTCGCTGGCCGCCTCGCTGGCCGGGCTTGCGCCCGTCGGCGCGCGACACGCGCGCCGCGGCGCTGCGCCTCACGCCTTCTTGTTGAGCCCGAAACCCGAGAAGCGCTTGTTGAAACGTGCCACCTGGCCACCGGCATCGAGCATCTTGCCGGCGCCGCCGACCCAGGCCGGGTGCGAGGTCGGATCGATGTCGAGTGCCAGCGTGTCGCCTTCCTTGCCATAGGTCGAGCGCGTCTTGTACTCGCTGCCATCGGTCATCTTGACGGTGATGGCGTGATAATCGGGGTGGATACCGGGCTTCATGGCAAGGGTCTTTCTCGTATGCGGCTGGTTCCGACCAGCCAGGAGGAGCGGCGCGCTTACCCGCTCGCCCATCAAATTGCAACGCTTGCGGATAATGCTGTCGTCGCATATCCCTGCGGTCGGACGGTGCTGCGCGAAAGCGTGGTTAAAAGGGAAGCCGGTGAGAACCCGGTGCTGTGCCCGCAACTGTAAGCGGCGAGCCCTTGCTTCACATGCCACTGGGAAACCGGGAAGGCGGAGCAAGGGCGTTCGAGCCGCAAGCCAGGAAACCTGCCGTCCCCGGTCGTCCCATGCCTGCCGGGTCCAGCGGTGCATGAAACGCTGGCGCGGCTCCTCGCGTCCTTCGTTTGCGGCGGCTTCATGCTGTCGCCACGCCTTTGCGCGTGAACGAAGGGACGTAACATGCTGATATCCATGCTTCTGGCTGCCGCTGCGCCGCTGACCACGACCGATGACCCGGCGATTGCCGAGCCGCCGGCGCCGGTCACCGTAACCGCCTCACGCGAACCCGTGCCCGTCGCCCTGTCGGGCACTGCCCTGTCGATCATCGGCCGCGACACGATCGAGGCGCTCGCGCTGCCGCTGGTGAAGGATTACCTCACCCTAGCGCCCAGCGTTGCCGTCAGCCAGTCTGGGCCGCTGGGGGCGCAGACGCAGGTGCGCATCCGCGGTGCCGAGGCCAACCACACCATCACCTTTATCGACGGAATCGATGTCACCGACCCCGCATCGTCGGGCGAATTCCGCTATGAAACGCTGCTCGCCAGCGGCGTCGATCGCATCGAGGTGCTGCGCGGGCCGCAGTCGGCGCTATGGGGCAGCCAGGCGGTCGGCGGCGTCATCAACATCCTGACGCGCAGCGATACCGGGCTTTACGGCGAGGCAGAGGGCGGTTCGCTCGGCACTTTCCGCTTCGGTGCTGGCGGTGGCTATCGCGCCGGTGACACCAGCATCAGCGGCCAGACCAGCTATCTCACGTCGAAGGGTTATGACCTGGCGAATGGTGGCGGCGACAAGGATGGCTATCAAAACTTCACGATCCACGCGAAGGTGCTGACCAAACCCACTGCAAACACCGACCTGTCGCTGGTCGGCCGCTATGTCACTTCGAACAGCAAGTTCGACGATTTCGACTATGGTGCCGGGGTGCCGCTCGATGCGCCGCTTGCCACCCGCACCCGCCAACTGGCGCTAAAGGCGCAGGGCGGCATCACGCTGCTCGACGAGCGCTGGCGCAACGACGTCTCGGTACTGTTCACCGATACCGCCAATATCAATCGCAGCGCCGATGTGTTCCAGAACCAGTCCGATGGCGGTCGACTGACGCTGCGCTACCAGACCAGCCTGACCGCGGAGACCGGTGCTGCCAAGCACCGCTTCACCGCGGCGCTGGAGCATGACCGTGAACGTTTCACCAGCACCGATGCCGACCCGACGGCGCTGTCGAACCAGTCGCGCAGCCGGCTGCAGACCAGTGCGGTCGGTGAATATCGCCTCGATGTCGGCGACTGGCTCGGCGGCGGCGTCGCGGTGCGGCGCGACTGGAACAATCGCTTTGCCGATGCCACCACCATGCGCGCCACCGCGGCGATCCGGCCCGGCGGCGGCTTTGCCCTTCACGGCAGCTATGGCACCGGTGTTGCCGACCCGACCTTCTTCGATCTCTACGGCTTCTTCCCCGGCTTTTTCGTCGGTAACGCCGATCTGAAGCCCGAGCGCAGCCGCAGCTGGGACATCGGCGCCGGCTGGAGTAGGGCCGGCTACAGCGTTGACATCACATGGTATCACGCAACGCTCGACAATGAGATCGTTTCGACCTTCGATTCCGCCACCTTCCTGTCGGGGGTCGCCAACGCCACCGGCCGCAGCCGCCGTGAGGGGCTGGAGGTCTCGGCCAGCGCGAAGCCGGTCAAGGGCCTCACCCTCGCTGCAACCTACGCCTATCTCGATGCCACCCAGCAGACCGTCGCCGCCGGGCTGCAGCTGCGCGAGGTGCGGCGGCCGCGCCACTCGGGCAGCGTCACCGCCAGCTATGCCGGCAGCGCTTTCGATCTCGCCGCCAGTGCCGCCTTCACTGGCGCGCGCGGCGATACCGACTTCGCGCGCTTCGTGCCGGTGCGGCTGGCACCCTACACCTTGCTTACCGTGACGGGTGCGATCCATGTCACGCCACGGATCGACCTGACCGGGCGGATCGAGAATGCGCTCGACAGCAACTATCAGGATGTGTTCGCCTATCGCACCCCGGGGCTGACGGTCCATGGCGGCGTGCGGTTCCGACTGTGAGGACACCTTGATGAAGCGGGAGGCAAGGGCGGGCATGGGGTTGGCAGCGATGCTGGCAGCGGCGGCCGCCGTCGCCAGCCTGCCGAACCTGGCACCCAAGTCGCCGCCAAACGTGCCTCTGGCTTTCGAAGCCGCACCACCCCCGGTGCGACCGCAGCGGGTCGCCAGCCTGAACCTCTGCACCGACGAGCTGGCGCTGCTGCTTGCCAGCCCCGGCCAGCTAATTTCGGTCAGCCGGCTGGGGGCGGAGCCGAACGAAACGCCGGCCGCCGGCCGGGCGCGCGGGCTGGCGCGCAACCGCGGCCGCGTCACCGATATCGTCGCGCTGCAGCCCGACCTGGTGCTGACCAGCGCCGGCGATGCCAGCGCGGCAACAGCGGCACGGCGGCTGGGCTTTGCCGTTGTCAATATCGTCCAACCGCGCACCCTTGCCGATGTCAGCGCCAATATCCGGCAGGTGGCGCGCGCACTCGACCGGGTGGCGGCTGGCGAGGCGGTGATCGCGCGGATGCTCGCCGACCTCGGCCCGGTCCCGCGCGAAATGCAGACGGCGCTAATGATCGGCGGTGGCGGCCAGACCATCGCCGCCGACGGCCTCTCGGCCCAATGGCTGCGCCACGCGGGGTTGCAGCAGCAGCAGATCGCGCGCGGGCAGGTCAACCTCGACCAGCTTCTCGCCAAACCGCCGCAAGTGCTTGTCGTATCGCGCTATTACCCCGGTCAGATGTCGGCGCATCAGGATTGGCTGGCGCATCCGGCGATTGCCGCCCTGCCCGCCAACGTCCGCCGCATCGAAACCGATGGCCGGGTGTGGACGTGTGGGGGACCGCTAGTCGCCGCCGAGGTGGCGCGGCTGCGGGCGCTGGTGAAGCGATGATGCGCCATCTGGTACCGGCGTTGGCCCTGTTGCTGCTGCCGCTGGTCCTGGCGTCGCTGGCCTGGGACCCGACGATGCTGCGCGCTGTCTGGCTGCGCGATCCGGCGCTGGCACGGACGATATTGGTGGAATTAAGGCTGCCGCGGACGGTGCTGGCCGTGCTGATCGGCGGTGCGTTGGGGCTGGGGGGCGCGGCAATGCAGGGACTGTTGCGCAATCCGCTTGCTTCGCCCGATGTGCTGGGGCCGTCGACCGGCGCGTCACTGGGTGCGGTATTCGCCGGCTATTTCCTTGGCGGCGGCGTGCTGGCAGTGGCGGCGGGCGGCATGGCCGGGGCACTGGTGGCGCTGGCGCTGCTGCTGGCGCTGGCCGGGCCGGCGGCGGGTACGGCGACGCTGGTGCTCGCCGGGGTAGCGATCTCGGCGCTGGCCGGCGCGCTGGTCAATTTGGCGCTCAGCCTCGCGCCGTCGCCCTATGCGCTTTACGACGTGATGTTCTGGCTATTGGGCTCGCTCGCCGATCGCAGCCTGCCGCAATTGGCGATTGCCGCGCCGGTCATCATCGTCGCAGGCACCCTGTTGCTGCGCCAGTCGCGGCCGCTCGACAGGCTGGCGCTCGGCGAGGATGTTGCCGAAACCCTGGGTGTCGATGTCGCCCGGCTGCGCTGGACGGTCGTGGTCGCCACCGGCGTCATGGTCGGCGCCGGGGTTGCGGTCGCCGGCAGCATCGGCTTCGTCGGCCTCGTCGTGCCGCATCTGGTGCGACCGCTGGTCGGCAATCGCCCCGGTGCGACGCTGCTGCCGGCCACGTTGGCGGGGGCGGTGCTGCTGGTTGCCGCCGACATGGCGGTGCGGGTGCCAGTGAATGGCCAGGAATTGAAACTCGGCGTGCTGACGGCGCTGCTTGGCGCGCCGTTCTTCCTGTGGCTGGTGGTCAAGGGTCGATGAACCTGATCGCCACCGCCATCGCCCGGCCGCCGATGCTGGCGCCGACCAGCATTACCCTGCGCCACGGCGAGTTGACCGGGCTGATCGGGCCAAATGGCGCCGGCAAGACGACGCTGTTGCGTGCCCTCGCCGGGCTGGGAGCGG
>JANOCM010000538.1:0-5785 GCA_031412175.1 Alphaproteobacteria bacterium | reverse complement strand
AGCCGCTGGACATAATGGCCGGTCAGCAGCGCCTCCGCCCCCAGCCCCTGCGCCAGCTCGAGCAGATCGGTGAACTTCACCGTCTTGTTGCATTCGACGCACGGCACCGGCGTCTGGCCGCGGGCATAGCTGTCGGCAAAGGCATCGATGACGGCAGCGCGAAAACGCTCCTCCATGTCGACGACATAGTGCGGAATGCCGATGCGTTCGGCGACGGCGCGGGCGTCGCGTATATCGGCGCCGGCGCAACAGGCGCCCGGGCGCGCCGCGGCGGCGCCGGCATCATAGAGCTGCAAGGTCACGCCGACGACGTCGCAACCAGCCTCCGCGGCTAGCGCGGCGACAACCGAGGAATCGACCCCACCCGACATCGCCACAGCGACGCGGCGGCCGGCCAGCGGCGCCAGCAGGTGCGAGATCGCATCAGGGGCAAGGGTCAACGTCACGGGGCGTGCGCTTTCCCCCGATCGGCGCCCGCGTCAACCCCTGGCGGCGTTAACCATGCTGAAGGTTTAGCCACGCGCCGCCGCCGCCGTGAACAGCATCGGGACAGATCGGCGGGCATTCCGAGGCAAAAGGGGCGTAGCGATGGACACACCGAACACTGATAGCGGCGGTGCCGCAGGACCGGCGATTGATAGCCTGCCGCCCGTCGATACCAAGCGCTGGGTGGCGCGGCGCAAGGCAGCGGTGCTCGATGCCATCGCCGCCGGGGTGCTGAGCCGGGTCGATGCCTGTGCACGCTATCGCATTTCCGAAGCCGAGTTGCGCCTGTGGGAACGCGCCGTCGCCTGCGCCGGGATTCCCGGCCTGCGCGTCACGCGGGTGCAGATCTATCGCCCCGTCTTCGAAGCGGCGGACAGGTAATGGCCTCAACTCACCTATCAATGGATGGTATACGTCGCATCGGTCTTGATGAACCGCGCGTAAATGGCGTCTATGGCAGCGAAGCCAGCGAGGAACGGTGCGGCGCCGTTACCCGAATGGCTTCGCCGGAGGCGAGTATCATGCGTGTTTTACTGATCGAGGATGACAGGGCGATGGCGCGGTCGGTCGAGCTTATGCTCGACGAGGCGGGCTTCGAACACGAAACCGCCAGCACCGGCGAGATCGCGCTGGAATATGCCCGGACCTATGAGTTCGATGTCATCATGCTGGATCTGACCCTGCCCGACCTGCACGGCCACGAAGTGCTGAAGCGCCTGCGTATGTTACGCATCGCGACTCCGGTGCTCATCCTGTCGGGCGACAGCGAAACCGGCAGCAAGGTCACCGGCTTTGGCGCCGGCGCCGATGATTATGTCACCAAGCCCTTCGATCGCGCCGAACTGATGGCCCGCCTGCATGCGCTCGTCCGGCGCAGCCAGGGCCATTCGCAGTCGCTGATCGTCACCGGCCCGGTCGCCATCGACCTGGCAGCGCGCACGGTGGAGGTCGATGGCCGCCGCGTCGGCCTGACCGGCAAGGAATATGCGATCCTCGAGATGCTGTCGCTGCGGAAGGGCATGACCTTGACCAAGGAAATGTTCCTCACCCACCTCTATGGTGGCCGCGACGAACCCGAACTGAAGATCATCGACGTGTTCATCTGCAAGCTGCGCAAGAAGCTGCACCAGGCCGGCGCCCCGGCTTCGGGCTGCATCGAAACGGTCTGGGGCCGCGGCTATTCGCTGCGTGATCCGCAGGTCGAGCGGGTGCCTGCCGTCGCCTGATCGATTGGGCTGCGCGCCGCCAGTGCCCTGCCTCCGAAGTTCGCTGCTCTTCGCAGCGGGCTTCGGAGGCTAGCAGGGCACTCAACAAAAAAGCTGGTGACCCGTTGCCGTCGCGTTTCGTCGTGCTCCAAGCTTCAGAGGCGGGTCACTAGCGTTTGCGAACGAACTCGGCGCGCAGAACCAGACCCTTGATGCCATCGAACCGGCAGTCGATCTCCTGGTCGTCGCCGGTCAGCCGGATCGACTTGATCACCGTGCCGCGGCTGAGCGTCTGGCCGGCACCCTTGACCTTCAGGTCCTTGATCAGCGTGACGCTGTCGCCGTCGGCGAGGATATTGCCGACCGACTCGCGCACCTCGACAGGCGTTGCAGCTGCCGGAACCGCCGACGCCGGCAGCCACTCGCCGCTGGCTTCATCATAGACATAGTCGTCGTCGCTCATCGTTTCGCGTCCTGCACAATGGGATTGCGGATCCCATAGGCCCCGGAAGGTGACGTTGTCGCCCCTTGCCGCTAGGGTGGGCAAAAGGACATGCAATGAAACCCCGGACGATGATCGCCAAGGCCGAGGTGCCCGGCGGCGGCGAATTGAAGCTTTACGAGCGCGACGGCGCGTTTTCGATCATGCTCGGCAGCAATGAGTTGATGAACAGTCGGCTGAGCGGTTCCGAAGCCGCGCTGGCGACGCTGGCGTGGGACAAGATGCCGAAGGGCGCGTGGCCCAAGCTGCTGATCGGCGGGCTCGGCATGGGCTTTACCCTGCGCGCGGCGCTGGCGGTGATGCCCGCCGATGCCGAGATCGTCGTCGCCGAACTGGTGCCCGCGGTCGTCAAATGGGCGCGCGGGCCGATGGCCGAGCTGTTCGCCGGCAGCCTCGATGATCCGCGCGTCACCGTTATCGTCGCCGACGTCGCCAACCTGATCGAGGCGCAGCAAAAGCGCTGGGACGGCATATTGCTCGATGTCGACAATGGCCCCGAAGGGCTCAGCCGGCCGGGCAACGACTGGCTGTACCGGCGGCCCGGGCTGATCGCCATCCGCCAGGCGCTGCGTGCCGGCGGTGTGCTGGCGGTCTGGTCGTCGGCGCCCGATGGCCCGTTCACCAACCGGCTGAAGCGATCGAATTTCGCTGTCGAGGAGAAGGTCGTGCGGGCGAACGGCGATCGCGGCGGTTCGCGCCACGTGATCTGGCTGGCAGTACCGGAGTGGAAATAAGGGTCAGTGGCGCGGCCGGCTGAGGCCGCGGACGATGCCACGCAGGGTGCGGACTTCGCCGGCGGAAAATTCCGGCCGGGTGAACAAATTGCGCATCAGCAGCCGCGCAGCGGCGGCGCGACCCGGAACCGGGTTGTAATAGCCATTGGCGCGGAGCTGTTCGTCGACGGCGCTGATCAGCCCCTCGAGTTCCTCGTGCGGCGCCGGGCCGTCGTGGTTGACCAGCGTCGCGTCGGCCATGTCGGAGCCTTGCCGCGCCCATTCATACGCCGTCACCAGCACCGCCTGGGCGAGGTTGAGCGAGCCGAAATTGGGATTGACCGGGATGGTCAGGATGGCATGGGCGACGGCGAGGTCTTCGGTTTCGAGGCCCGTCCGTTCGGGGCCGAACATGATGCCGCCCTGCGCGGGCAGCTGGTGAAAATCCGAAGCCGCTTGCGCCGGTGTCACCACCCGGCGGATCAGTTCGCGATTGCGCACCGTCGTTGCAAAGACCAGCGACAGCCCGGCGCAGGCATCGGCGACGGTATCGAACACCCGGGCGTTTTCGAGCACGATATCAGCACCGCTCGCGGCCGGCCCGGCATCGGCATTGGGCCAGCCATCACGCGGTGCCACCAGCCGCAGGTCGGTCAGCCCGAAATTGAGCATGGCGCGCGCGCAGGCGCCGATGTTCACCCCCAGCTGCGGCCGCACCAGGATGACGGCAGGGGCGCGGCCGGTCACTCCGCTTCGCTGTCGGGCGCGCGCAGCGTGTGCCCGACCGACGACAACCCGCCCACGAAGGTTTCGAAATCGCGCGCCTCGCGGAAATCGCGATAGACGCTGGCAAAGCGGATATAGGCCACCGGGTCGAGCGCCTGCAGCCCTTCCATCACCATCTCGCCGACCGCGCCGACCTCGATCTCGCTTTCGCCGGTCGATTCGAGCCGGCGGACGACGCCGTTGACCATGCGCTCGATGCGTTCCGGCGCGATCGGCCGCTTGCGGCAGGCGATCTCGATCGATCGCGCCAGCTTGTCGCGATCGAAGACCTCGCGCTTGCCGGATTTCTTGACGATGGTCAGTTCGCGCAACTGGATGCGCTCGAACGTCGTGAAGCGGCCGCCGCACGCCGGGCATTGCCGGCGTCGGCGGATCGCCGAAGCATCCTCGGTGGGACGACTGTCCTTCACCTGGCTGTCGTCGTTGCCGCAGAACGGACAGCGCACCGCCCTACGACCTTGCGGCCGGGAAGCGCGCGCCGGTGCGCGGCAGGTCCGTTGTGATCATGTGCCCCCCAGCCTGCCCCGATCAGCTTTTCTTGGTGATCGTGCGCAGATAGCCGAGGCCACCACCAATGAGCGCACCGATCAGCGGCCCGATGATCGGCAGCGGCAGCGCGATCACGGCGCCTGCCGCAGCACCGACCGCGATATTGCGGCCGAGCACATTGGGAATGGCGCTTTTGGTCTGCTCGCTGGCATTCTTGGCGAACTCGACTGCCTGCTTGCCGAGGTCGCTTTCGAGCGCCTTCTTGCCGAGATCGCTTTCAGCGACCTTGCGGCCCAGCTCCTCGGCGGTGGCAAAGGCGCTGTCGGTGGCCTCGGCGACCTTCTTGCCGGTGTCGGTCTCGATGAACTTCTTGCCGGCTTCCAGCGCGTCCTCGCCCAGCTTTTCGGCCTTGGCGGCGAAATCGTCGGGCTTGGGCCCGGTCGGTCCGTTGCTGTCGCTCATCTGCCCGTCTCCTGTTGCTGGTTCAACCGTTCGGATAGATCGGGAAGCGCGCGCACAGCGCCCGCACCCGGACATTGACCGCCTTTTCAACCGCGTCGTTACCGTGCTCGCCATTGGCGGCGAGGCCATCGAGCACATCGGCGATCATGTCACCGATGGCGGCAAATTCGCTCTGGCCGAACCCGCGCGTCGTACCGGCCGGCGAACCGACGCGGATGCCGCTGGTCTTGGTCGGCGGCAGCGGATCGAAGGGCACGCCGTTCTTGTTGCAGGTGATGCCGGCGCGCTCGAGCGCTTCATCGGCGTCCTTGCCGGTCAGCCCCTTCGGCGTCAGGTCGATCAGCGCGAGATGCGTATCGGTGCCACCGGCCACGACCGCGCAGCCGCGATCCTTGAGCTTCGCCGCCAGCGTCTGGGCGTTGGCGACGATGCGGACGGCATAATCCTTGAAATCGGGCTGCAGCGCTTCGCCGAACGCGACCGCCTTGGCGGCAATGACATGCATCAGCGGGCCACCCTGCAGGCCGGGGAAGACCGTGCTGTTGAGCTTCTTGCCGAGCGCTTCGTCGTTCGACAGGATCATGCCGCCCCGGGGCCCGCGCAGCGTCTTGTGCGTCGTCGTTGTCACGACATGCGCGTGCGGCAGCGGCGACGGGTGGATGCCGGCGGCGACCAGCCCGGCGAAATGCGCCATGTCGACATGGAGCAACGCACCGACGCTGTCGGCAATCGCGCGGAAGCGCGCGAAATCGATGATCCGCGGATAGGCCGAGCCGCCGGCGATGATCAGCCGCGGCTTGTGCTCGCGCGCCAGCCGCTCGACCTCGTCATAATCGATCAGGTGATCCTCGCGGCGCACGCCATATTGGACGGCGTTGAACCATTTGCCGCTCATCGCCGGGGCCGCGCCGTGGGTCAGATGGCCGCCGGCGTCGAGGCTCATGCCCAGGATCGTTTCGCCGGGCTTGACCAGCGCCAGCATCACCGCGCCATTGGCCTGGGCGCCCGAATGTGGCTGGACATTGACCCAGGCACAATCGAACAGTTTCTTGGCGCGATCGATCGCCAGCGTCTCCACCGCGTCCGACGGCGCGCAGCCCTGGTAATAGCGCTTGCCGGGATAGCCTTCGGCATATTTGTTG
>JANOCM010000537.1:0-1613 GCA_031412175.1 Alphaproteobacteria bacterium | reverse complement strand
TAATCGACGATGTTCAGTTCATCCGACGGATCGACCATCGTGTACATGTCGATGCCGCCGGCGCCATAGGTGGCGCGCATCGCCGCCGGGCCGCCCTTGGCACCGCGATAGCCCGACCCCATGTCGAGCGGCGCACCGACGATGGCAACATCGACCTTGCCGGCCACCAGGTCCTCGGGAGTTATGGCGATGGGGGCATTGGCAAAGGTCTTGATGCCGGTTTCCCAGCGGCCGATGTAGCGCTCGATCCAGATCGGCCCCGGCTCGCGTTTCGGGTTCATCGATTGCGGGCGCTTGGTTTTCCAGGCGTTGAAGCGCTCGTCGCCGGTGTCGAGCGGGATCATCCCCATGTCGCGGCCGGGCTTGAATTTGAAGTCCTCGGTCATCTGCATCATGCCGTCGATATAAGCCTCGATCTCCGCCGGGCTCTTGGTCTCGAACCGCTTGAACAGCAGGTCGTGGCGCGCCGCGAAATTGGTGATCTTGTCCGACAGCAGGAACTCGCGCTTGGCCGCCGGCAGGCCGGCGATCTTGGGCGCCAGCCAAGCCGGCACCTCGACCTTCTTGTCCTCGGCCATCACCACGGCGCCGCCGGCGACGCCGATCAGCAGCAGCGCCGCCAGCGCGGCATTTCGCTTCGTCATGCGTTCCCCCGCCGTGTCGCCTGCCCGGCTTTCTCGTCGGGCTTCTTGTCGACCGGTGGCACCGGCCGCTTGGTAAAGTCACGCCCGTCCTGGCCATGTTCCGAGCTCAACGGACTGAGGAACTTCGCCGGCTTGTTGCCCTGCTTGCGCATGGCGACGCCGGTCATGCAGGCGTGGATGATGTACTTGGAATTGAGCGCCGATTGGTAGGTCGGGTCCATCGTCGGATCGAGCTCGACAAGCTCGAAACCGATGAGGTTGGTCTCGCTGCATAGCCGCCGGATCATCGGCACGACTTCGCGCATCGTCAGCCCGTTCGAAACCGGCGTGCCGGTGCCCGACATATAGACCGGATCGAGCACATCGATGTCGAAAGAGATGTAGATCTTGCGCCCCGCCTCGCTGGCTTCGGCGAGGACGCGCTTCATCACGGTTTCCCAGCCGGATTTCTCGACCTCCACCATCGTGTGATAGCGAAAGCCCTGCTCACGCATCCATTCGAAGGTTTCCTCGTCGGGCGACTGGGCGCGCAGCCCGACCTGGATATAGTCGCGGCCGCGGACATGACCTTCCTTGAGCAGGCGATAAACCGGCTGGCCATGGCTGATCAGGTGGACGCCGCCGCGCCCGGCATCATAGTGCGAATCGAAATGGATGACGCTGATATTGTTCTTGCCGAACACGTCGGCGAGGCCGGCGACATCGGAATACTCAAGGCTGTGGTCGCCGCCGACTATGAACGGCAGCGCGCCGGTGGCGGCGATCTTGCGCACCTCCTCGCGGACATGCTCCATCGACCGTTCGGTCGACATCTGGTCGACGGCGATATCGCCGTAATCGACCATGTTGAGCACCTTGTTGGGCGCCACCATCGTGTACATGTCATTGCCCGCCCCCAGCCGCCCGACGGTGCGGATGGCGTTGGGCCCCAATTGCGCGCCGCGGGTGCCCGACCCCATGTTGAGCGGG
>JANOCM010000536.1:0-1756 GCA_031412175.1 Alphaproteobacteria bacterium | reverse complement strand
GCGTGCGCGAGACGGCGGTTCGACAGGCCGCCATGCTTGGCGAGCGTCACCAGCTTTTCCATGTACGGGCGGATTTCGCGCGCCTTGGGCAGGGTGGTCTTGATCTGCTCGTGCTTGACGAGGCTGGCCGCCATATTGCGGAACATTGCGAGGCGATGGCTCGACGTGCGGCCGAGTTTGCGATGGGCGTTACCGTGACGCATTGAATTCACTCCGTTCGTTGAGGGGCCGTGTCAGGTACCCCAAACCAGGTCGGGCATCATTGCCCGACCAATATCACCGGCCTTAAAACTCTTGCTCGAGCTTCTTGGCCATCTCTTCGATATTCTCCGGCGGCCAACCCGAGATTTCCATGCCGAGGCGCAGGCCCATATGGCCAAGCACTTCCTTGATTTCGTTCAAGGACTTGCGACCGAAGTTCGGGGTGCGCAGCATTTCGCTCTCGGTCTTCTGGACGAGATCGCCGATGTAGATGATGTTGTCGTTCTTCAGGCAGTTCGCCGAACGCACCGACAGTTCCAGCTCATCGACCTTCTTCAGCAAGAAGCGGTTGATGACGGTGTTGTCGTCGACCTCGATCGGGCCACCCGTGGCGACCGGCACCGGCGCGGCGGCAACAGTGTCTTCGAAATTGACGAACAGCTGCAGCTGGTCCTGGAGGATCTTGGCGGCGTAGGCCAGCGCATCGTCCGGGGTCACGGTGCCGTCGGTTTCGACCTGAATGGTCAGCTTGTCATAGTCGAGTTCCTGGCCAACGCGGGTGTTGTCGACCTTGTAGCTGACCTGGCGCACCGGCGAGTAGAGCGCATCGACCGGCACCAGGCCGATCGGCGCATCGGCCGGGCGGTTGGCGCTGGCCGGGACATAGCCCTTGCCTGCTTCGACGGTCAGTTCCATGTTCAGCGTTGCGCCGTCATCCAATGTGCAGATGACGAGATCCTTGTTGAGGACCTCCATGTCGCCGGTCACGTTGATCTGGCCGGCGGTGACTTCGCCGGGGCCGGTCGCCGTCAAATGCACACGCTTCGGCTGATCGCCCTGCATGCGGATGGCGACCTGCTTGATGTTGAGCACGATGTCGGTCACGTCTTCGCGAACGCCGGTCAGCGACGAGAATTCGTGCAGCACGCCGTCGATCTTGATGGCGGTCACTGCGGCGCCCTGCAGCGACGACAGCAGCACGCGGCGCAGGGCGTTGCCCAGCGTCAGGCCGAAACCGCGCTCCAGTGGTTCGGCGACAAAGCTGCCCTTGCGACGGCTGTCGGCGCTCGGCCGTGCCTCGAGCCGATTCGGCTTCTTCAGTTCGGTCCAGTTCTTGGCGATCACTGCCACAGGCTCACCTCATCATTGGAAAGGGGCGGATCGTCACCCGCCCGTCCCCGTCATCAAAATTTTCAAGAATCCGCGCCACGGGGAGGGGCGCGGCCGAAGCCGCCAGGGTCAGACCCGGCGACGCTTCGGCGGGCGCACGCCGTTGTGCGGGATCGGCGTCACGTCGCGGATCGCGGTGATCTGGAAGCCGACCGCCTGCAGCGCGCGCAGGGCGCTTTCGCGGCCCGAGCCCGGCCCGCGGACTTCGACTTCGAGCGTCCGGACGCCGTGTTCGGCGGCCTTCTTGCCGGCGTCTTCGGCGGCCATCTGCGCCGCGAACGGCGTCGATTTGCGGCTGCCCTTGAACCCCATGGTGCCGGCCGACGACCAGGCAATCGCATTGCCCTGCGCATCGGTGATGGTGATCATGGTGTTGTTGAAACTG
>JANOCM010000535.1:0-1550 GCA_031412175.1 Alphaproteobacteria bacterium | reverse complement strand
GGGGCGGGCGATCGTCAGCGTTGCGATGCCGGCGGCGGCGGCGGCGGCAATATCGACGGCGGAGAGGGTGCGGCCCTTGGCCCAGCGCGCCGCGCCGACGAGCAACGAATGGGCGAGGATGGCGCCTTCGGCGGCTGCAGTGGGGACGGCGCCGAAGATCATGCGCGCGGTGCGAGCACCCCGCGCGCAGCAATCGGCGCTCCGCGCCAGGCGGCGGTCATCTCGGCAGCGATGCTGATCGCGATTTCGGCCGGGTCGGCGGCGCCGATGGCAAGGCCGGCCGGGCCGCGCACCCGCGCCAGCGTCTCGGCATTGAAGCCCAACGCAGCGAGGCGTGCGAGCCGGCCGGCGTGGTTCTTCCGGCTGCCGAGCGCTGCGACATAATAGGCCGGCGAGGCCAGGGCCGCGGCGAGCGCGATGTCGTCGAGTTTTGGATCATGCGTCAGCGCGACCACGGCGCTGGCGGCGTTGGGTTTCCAGTCGGCCAACGCCTCGTCGGGCCAGCGGCGATCGAGTTCGAGACCGGCGAACCTGGCATCGGCCGCGAACAGCCCGCGCGGATCGATGACCGTCGGGGTGACGCCGAGCCCGATGGCGAGCGGCACCAGCGCCTGGGCGATATGGACCGCGCCGATGATGGCGAGCCGGCGCGGCGGCGGATAGGCGCGGGTGAGCGGGCCGTCTTCGCCCTCATGGCTGGCACCGGTGGCAGGATCGGTGGCGAGCGTTACCGCCGCGCCAGCATCGGCGGCGGCGATCAGGCGCTCGATCAGCGCCGGCGCAAAGCCATCGTCGGCGAGGCGCTGGACGAGCACCTGGATGCGGCCGCCGCACGCCAGCCCGACCTGCCAGGCGGTGGCATCGGCGACGCCATAGTCGAGGCTCGCGACGCCGGCGCCGGCATCGAGCAGCGCCTGCGCCTCGGTAATCACGTCGCCTTCGACGCAGCCGCCGCTGACCGAGCCTTCGAAAAGCCCGTCGTCGCGGATGGCGAGGTGGCTGCCCTTGCGGCGCGGCGCCGACCCCCAGGTGTCGACGACGGTGGCGATGGCGACACGGTGGCCGGCGCGGTGCCAGCCCAGTGCTGCCGCGAGCGTACCGAGATCGTCTGCGGCCATCAGTTCCACTGCCAGAGCAGGAAGACGAGCACAGCGAGGACGAGGCCGCCACCCCAGACCAGTGGCGACAGGCCGGTGGCTTCGGGGCCCAGGGTCGGTTCGTGCACCGGCTCTGCCACTTCGGGGGTAGCCTCTACCACTTTCGGGGTATCGGCCGGCGTTTCGACTTCGGCCTTCAACCTGGCGAAAAAGCTTTCGGCATAGGCCTTCGCAGTACCCTCGATCAGCCGCGCGCCGAGCTGCGCCAGCTTGCCGCCGACCGACGATTTGACCTGGTAGCTGAGCAGCGTTGTGCCCGGCGCCGGCTCGGCGAGTTGCACCGCCGCCTCGCCCTTGGCAAAGCCGGCGACGCCACCCTTGCCTTCGCCGACGAGCACATAGCGTTCGGGGGCGACGACGTCGGTCAGCGTCACCTGCCCGGTGAAGGTGGCG
>JANOCM010000534.1:0-5666 GCA_031412175.1 Alphaproteobacteria bacterium | reverse complement strand
CGTTGCCACCGGCCAGCGCCAGCCCCGACGCGCGCGCCGCCCCGGCAACGCCTGCGGCGGGCAGCAGCAGCGCATTGTGGAGCATCTCGTGATAGGCGATCAGCGCGGTCAGCGCGCCAAAGATCACCACCACCGCGGTCAGTGGCAGGCCAGTGCCGCCGGGTTCGACGAACCACAGCAGCGCATTACACAGCGCCATCAGCACGACGACCGCCGCCAGCCAGGGCTTGCGCGGCCCCAGCCGATCGACCGCCGCCCCCAGCAGCGGCGCGGTCAGCACCACCAGCCAGCCGCCCCATTTGTTGGCCGCCGCGACCAGCGTCTGCCCGGCGACCGGATCACCGACGACGCGGGTGACGAAATAGGGCGCGAAGATATAGATGGCGATCAGGA
Organism: Alphaproteobacteria bacterium; assembly: GCA_031412175.1. Lineage (GTDB taxonomy): Bacteria > Pseudomonadota > Alphaproteobacteria > Sphingomonadales > Sphingomonadaceae > Sandarakinorhabdus. The sequence continues at coordinate 5,273 of JANOCM010000534.1, read as the reverse complement.
TGACATAGGGGTCGCGCGTCGCCTGCGCCAATGCCCAGGCGCGCGCGGCGCGGGGCGAGGGCGGTGCCGCGGCGGGGGTTGCCGCCAGCAACAGCGCATGGCCATCGGCGTCGAGCGCGACTGCGGGTTCGATACGGGCCTCCCAAGGTGTTCGAATCGACGCCTTTCCGGCGCCTTTCGGCCATCATGGCGAAATGCCCGGGCTTGGCAACGCCGGAGCCGGCGCTAAACCATCGGGCATGAGCGACCCGCGCCTTGGCATCACCTTGCGCCTGCACGTCGGCGATGCCATCGCCATCGGCCCGGGCAAGGCCGATCTGCTCGGCGCCATCGCCGGCACCGGATCGATTTCGGCCGCGGCACGATCGATGGGACTTTCCTATCGCCGCGCCTGGTTGATGGTCGAGGCGATGAACACCGCCTTTGCGACGCCATTGGTGACCGCCAGCAAGGGCGGCGGTGGCGGCGGCGGGGCACGGCTGTCGGACGAGGGCATGGCGGTGCTGGCGGCGTATCGCGCGATGGTGGATGCTGCCGCCGATGCAACGGCGCCGCACGCCAGCGGCCTGTTGCAACGCCTGCGATTGCCCTGAATCCTCGGCCTGTCGCAAATCGCAGGCAAAAAACGATTCGTCACTTTCGTTAACGCCGGCAATGTGGCACCGCACTGCGTTATGACTTTATTTACGTTTGGCTCATCTCGCTATCGTGACACGCCGCGGAAGTGGTTTGTCGCGCTGGCAGCCGTCGTGGCGGGAACCGGGCTGCGCTATGTGCTCGATATCGCGCTGCCCAGCGGCTTTCCTTTCATCACCTATTTCCCGCTGGTGATGGTGGTCGGCATGATTTCGGGGCTGTGGCCCGCCGTGGCAGCGGCGTTGCTCAGCCTGCTGGTGTCCTGGTATCTGTTCCTTGAACCGCGCAACGGCTTTGCCTTGATCGGCGCGTCGGCCACGCCCGTGCTGCTGTTCATCGTCACCTGTGGCGTCGGCATCTGGGTCGTCCATTGGCTCGACACGCTGTCGACGGGGCTGGCGGCCGAGCGCGATCGCAACCTCGTGCTGGCGACGGCCAATGATGCGACGGCCGCCGAGGCCCGGCGCAGCGAGGCACGGCTCGACGCCGTCTTGCAGCAACTGCCGATCGGCATCGTCCAGACCGATCTCGCCGGCCGCATCGAAATGGCCAATGGCCATGCCGCACACCTGCTCGGGCGGCCGCTGCGTGACCTCAACGGGCACACCGTTGCCGAAATGGTCCATATCGCCGATCGCGCCGATCTCGCGGTGTTCTTCGAAGGGTTGTCGGACGGCGAAGCGACGCGTGAGCTGCGGCTGCGCGCCACCGGCGCCGGCCGCCCGGCGCTGCTGGTGCATGGCGGCCTGGCGCGCGATACCGGGCTCGACGGCCACAGCCTGTTGCTGGCGATCGAGCGGACCGCCTAGCCTTCGGCGCGGCTTTCCGCGTCGGAACCCCTTGGCACGATCAGGTGCAGCGCCGCCGGTTCGATGCGCACCGCGATCGGCGTCATCATCCCGGTCTCGCCATCGACCGAGATCGGCTGGTCGGGCGTGCATGACAGGGTGAATTCGGTCGCGCGGACCTCGCGGACGCGCTTGCCCGCCGGCCGCCAGCCGGCGAGATTGGCCGCCCAGACGCCCGCCAGCGCCGCGGCATAGCGACCGCGCACCAGCTGGACGACGATATCGCGGCTTTCGGGATCGGCGCCGTCGATGACGCGCAGGCCGCCGACGAACGGGCCATTGCCGATGCGGATCTCGACCACCTGGGCGATCACATCCGGCCGTCCCGGAATCACCAGCTTTGCCGCAAACGGCTGCATCGTCAGGAACTTGTAGCAACCATAGCCGAGATAGCCGATCCGGCCGAACCAGCGCTTCAGCCCCGATGGAATGTCCTCGGCGATCCGCGCCGGCACGCCGATGGTCGCCGAATTGATGAAGCAACCGTCACCGATGCGCACCACGTCGACGCGCGCCAGGTCACCGGCGGCGATGACATCGAGCGCCGGTTCCAGTTCGGGTTCGATGCCGAGCGTCCGGGCAAAGCTGTTCGCGGTGCCGAACGGCAGGATCGCCATGACGATATCCTTGCGCGCCAGCTTGCCCGCCGCGCCGGCCAGGGTGCCGTCGCCGCCGCCGACGGCGATCAGGTCGTGGCCATCGGCGATCAGCTGGCCGAGGATCTTGCCGAGCTCCCTGGGTCGCTTGACGGCATGGGCGACCGCGATGTCGAAGCCGCGCGCCTTCAGCCCGTCGCACGCCCCTTCGAACAGCATTTGCCCGCGCCGCGACTTGGCGTTGACGATCACGGCGATGCGCCGGCGCGCCACGGCGGCAGCGGGAGTCCAGTCGGTCATGCGTCGCGTCCGATCCAGTGCAGCGCCGCACCATGCGCGCGCAGCCAGCGCTTGCTCGCGGCGCCATTGCCGTCGAGCTGCCCCAGCAGCGTATAAAAATCCGCGCCATGGTTGGCGTGGACAAGGTGCGCCACTTCATGCGCGACGACATTGCGGCGCACATAGCCCGGCGCCAGGATCAGCCGCCAGCTATACGCAATCCGGCCGGCGCCCGCCCCGCTGCCGGCACAGCTGCCCCAGCGTGATCGCGTGTCGCCGACGCGCACCTGCGCCACGGCGCGCCCGACATCGCCGGCGAGCTGCCGCGTCGCCGGCTCCATGTCGGCAAGCGCCGCCGCCTTCAGCCAGCGCAGCGTCCGCGCCGGCAACGCCTCGAGCGGCCCGCCGAGGCGCAGCGCGGCGCCATGCAGCCGAGGCGCGCGCGGGTGGGTTTCGGCCCAGTCGAGGCAGAGTTCACCGCCATCGAAAGGGATCATCGCGCCGGGAGCAAAGGGCAGCGGCCGCGGCCAGCGCGCGACCTGCGCGGCGAGCCAGTCGTGATGCCGGTCGAGCAGCGCCACCGCCTCGGCGAGGCCGCCACGCGGCGGCAGCGTGATCTTCACCGCGCCGGCGACGCTGTCGGCACGCAGGCGGATGCCGCGCGCGCCCGGCCGCCGCTCGGCAATGACCGGCAGCGTGCGCCCGGCGACATCGATCGCCGCCGGCAGCCGCGCCCGGCTGAAGAAATTCAAAGCTCGCCTTCGATGATATGGTTTTCGAGATCGCCGACTTCATCCTCGCTGACCGTCTTGCCGCGCACCGAAATGCCGGCGCGGTGCACCGAATCGCGATCACCGGAGATCAGCGGATGCCAGTCGGCGAGCCCCTGGCCGCGATGGACGCGCAGATAGGCACAACTTTCGGGCAGCCAGTCGATGGTATCGAGCTTCGATGGCGTCAACCGCACGCATTCGGGCACATGGGCGCGGCGATTGGGATAATCCTTGCACTGCGCCGTCACGGGATCGAGCAGCCGGCAGGCGACGTTGGTCGGATAGATCTTGCCGGTTTCGTCGTCCTCCAGCTTGTGGACGCAGCATTTGCCACAGCCGTCGCACAGGCTTTCCCACTGCGCACGGCTCATCTTGTACAGCGGCACGGTTTCCCAGAACGGCCTAGCGGACATAGGTTTCCAGCATTGCCGTCACGTCCCCGGCCTTTGATCCATGCGGCAGGAACGCGATCGGCCGGCCATCGGGTCCGAACAGATAGATCACCGCGAAATGATCGACGAGATAAAAGGCCGGATCGCTGGTCGGCACTTTTTTCGCATAGATGCCATAGGCCTTGCGCACAGCATCGATCTGCGCGGGCGTGCCGGTCAGCCCGATGAGACGCGGGTGAAAGGCGGTGACAAAGGCCTTCATCGCCGCGACATCGTCACGTTCCGGATCGACGGTGATGAAAATCGGCTGCACCCGCGCAGCGCGGTCCGGTCGCGCCGCTTCATAGGCCTTCAGCCCGCGCGCGATCAGCGCGACATCGGTCGGGCAGACATCCGGACACGAAGTGTAGCCAAAGTACAGCAGGCGGTATTTGCCGTTGAAATCGGCATCGCTGGCAGGCTTGCCGTCCTGGTCGGTCAGCGCAAACGGCCCGCCGAGGCTCGCCCCGGCGAGATTACCAGCCGGCGGTGCCGACAGCCGCAGCCAGCCGAGCCCGGCCACCAGCACCGCGGTCAGCGCCAGCACGATCCACAGGCTGCGGCTGTTCATCGGGCGTTGGCAGGGTTATGCGAGGCCATGCCGCCGAAATAGGGTGGCGCAGGAGTATTGTCGATGCGTGAGCTGATGATCGTCACACGGCGCGTCCTGGGGCTGCTGGCGGCGCTGGCGCTGGTGGGGCTGGCCGTGCCGGCCGCGGCGCAGTTTTCGGAAAGCTACAACTTCCTGAAAGCCGTGCGCGAAAAGGACGGCGCCAAGGCCAACGAGATTCTCGGCAAGCCCGGCAACACCGTCGTCAACACCCGCGACAGCGATACCGGCGAGACGGCGCTGCACATCACCACGCGCCGCGCCGACGCGACCTGGACCGGGTTCATGCTGCAAAAGGGCGCCAACGCCAACAGTCGCGACCGCGAAGGCAACACGCCGCTGATGCTCGCCACCCAGGTGCGCTGGTCCGAAGGCGTGAAGATCTTCACCAGCATCGGGGCGCAGGTCGACCTGCAGAACCGGCTCGGCGAGACGGCGCTGCTCAAGGCCGTACAGAACCGCGACACCGTCATCACCAAGATGTTGATCGATGCCGGCGCCAGCCCCGATCTCAACGACAGCACCGGCACCTCGGCCCGCAGCCTCGCCGACAGCGATCCGCGCGCCGCCGCGGTCGCGCGGCTGTTCAAGGATGTTCCGGTGCGCAAGGCAAAGCCCGTGCAGGGCCCGACCATCTGACGATGCCCGGCAAGACCGGATGCCGCATGGCCGGGGCGCGGCAAACCGCCTAGAAGCGCTGCATGGAACGACCGTCCATCGCCGCTGCCGCGTTCGACAGACCCGGCGTCAGGGTCCGCACGCTGGCGAATTTGCGCTGGATTGCCATCGGCGGGCAGTTCGTCACGCTGGTATTTGTCGGCCTGTACCTCGGTTATCCGCTGCTCTGGCCGTCGCTGATCGCTGCGGTGCTGGCTTCGGCAGTGCTCAACATCGGGCTGGTGACGCTTTATGGTCGCAACGCCCGACTGCAGGGCCGCGACCTGGTGCTGCATCTCGCCTTCGATCTCGTCCAGGCCGGCGTGCTGCTGTTCCTGACCGGCGGCCTCGCCAACCCCTTTGCCATCCTGTTGATCGTGCCGGTCACCATCGCCGCGACCTTGCTGCCGGCGCGATCGATGGTGGTGCTCGGCGCAATGGCC
>JANOCM010000533.1:0-4545 GCA_031412175.1 Alphaproteobacteria bacterium | reverse complement strand
ACCTTTTCGATCACCGACAGGCGCGAATTGACGCGATCGACCGCCGCCATCACGGCGCGGTGGAATTCGGGTTCCTTGCGCAGCTTTGCAAGGTCAGCGGGCATCCCCTTGTCCTTGGCCCAGCACATCGCCCATTCGACTTCGGGCACGACGACGCCGACGAGATAGGGCCGCTTGTCGCCATAGACCATCGCCTGGGCGATCTCGTCCTGCAGGGTCAGCATGCCTTCCACGCGCTGCGGCGCGACATTGTCACCCTTGTCGTTGATGATGATGTCCTTTTTCCGGTCGGTTATGACCAGGTGGCCGTCCTTGTCGAAATGGCCGATGTCGCCGGTGTACAGCCAGCCGTCCTGCAGCACGCGATGGCTTTCGGCGTCGTTCATCCAGTAACCGTCCATCACCAGTTCGCCGCGCACCAGGATTTCGCCATCGCCGGCGATCTTCACCTCAACCCCGGTCAGCGGTGGCCCGACGGTGTGCATCTTCAACCGCGCGCGCGGCCGGTTACACGAAATCACCGGCCCGGCCTCGGTCTGGCCATAGCCCTGCAGGATAGCGATGCCGATCGCGGCAAAGAAGATGCCGACTTCGGGATTGAGCGGCGCGCCGCCGGCGACCATGCCCTTCAACCGGCCGCCGAACTTGGCGCGGATCGACTTCCTTATGGTGCGTTCGAGCGCTGCATCGAGCAGCCGCTCGGCGATATTCAGGCTTTCGCCGCGCGCCTCCTTGCGCGCCAGCCGTAGCGCCTGGTTGAGCAGGGTGACGGCGACGCCGCCCTGTTTTTCGATCTGCTTGGCGATGCGCGTGCGCAATACCTCGAACAGCCGCGGCACGACGACCATGAAGGTCGGCCGCGCCTCCTCGATATTGGCGGCGAGCTTTTCGAGCCCTTCCGCGTAATAAATCTGCCCGCCCATGCCGATCGGCATGTACTGGCCGGCGGTATGCTCATAGGCGTGGCTGAGCGGCAGGAAGCTGAGGAACAATTCCCCCACCGGTTCGCCGGGGAAGAAATCCTGTTCGATGACGGTGTTGGCGCCGGCGATGTTGCGCATGATGGCGCCATGATGCTGGCGCACGCCGCGCGGTGCGCCGCCAGTGCCACTGGTATAGATGATGCACGCGAGATCGTGCCGCTCCATGGTCGCGCGGTCGCGCAGCGCGGCGCGGTCGGCAATGATGTCGCCGGCGCGCGCTTCGACCAGCGCCTGCCACTGGTGAATGACGAGGTCACCCCGCTGCGCGTCCTTCAGATGGTCGATGCCGATGATGATCCGGCACTGGTCGCTGGCGGCGACGGCGGGCAGCAGATTGGCCGCCAGCTTTGGCCCCGACACGATGACGGCGCGGGCGCCGCTGTTGCCGATGATATGGCTGTGATCGGCCTCGGTATTGGTGGTGTAGGCCGGCACGGTGATCGCGCCGGCGGCCATGATGGCGAGATCGGCAAGGCACCATTCGGGGCGATTTTCGCTGACCAGCACGACGCGGTCGCCCTTTTTGATGCCGAGATCGACCAGCGCCGCCGACAGGCCGGCAACGACATCGCGGCATTGCGCCCAGCTTTGCGTCCGCCACGCGCCATCGACCTTTTTCGACAGCATCGGGCGTTCGCCATGTTCGTCGGCGCGATCGAGGAACATGGTGACGAGGTTGGGCCAGGCATCGATGCGCGCCGCCATCTTGGCGGGGCGCAGCGGGGGCAGGGTCGGCAGGCTCATAGTCTATCTCTCAATAGCCGATTGCGACGCCTTCGCTACGCGGATCGGCGCCGCCGCGCCAGCCACCGGCGATGCGTTCGATGCCATTGGCCTTCAGCGGCAACGGATAGCTGGCGGTGCGATGGCCGAGCTTTTCGAGCGCCGGCAGCAGTTTCTGCAGCGGTTCGCCCTGCGGCGATTTCTCGGCGATCAGCAGGTCATCGGAAACATAAAGCAGCGGCAGCGCGATGGCATCCTGCACCGACAATTTCCAGTCGAGCACGCCGATGATCGCCTTGGCGACCTGCGCCGGGATGGTCATGCCGCCAGCGGCGCCGATGGCGAGCACGACACGGCCCTTCGAATCATAGACGATGGTCGGCGACATCGATGATCGCGGCCGCTTGCCGCCCTGGACGCGATTGGCGACCGGCGCGCCGTTGATCGCCGGTTCGAAACTGAAATCGGTGAGCTCGTTGTTGAGGATCATGCCGCCCGAAACCAGCGAACTGCCGAAAGCCCCTTCGACGGTCGAGGTCAACGACGCCACATTGCCGGCCGTGTCGACCGCAGCAAAGTGCGTCGTCGACGGGATCTCGCCGCCCGGCGCCGGGGTGCGCTTGGCGGCGCCCGCCGGCTGCCCGGGCTCCACTTTGGCCATCGTCGCATCGGCGCGGATCAGCGCGCCGCGGCCTTTCAGATAATCGGCGGCGACCAAGCCCTTGACCGGCACCGCGATGAAATCGCTGTCGGCGCCATAGGCAGCGCGATCGGCAAAGGCGAGGCGTTCGCTTTCCGCGAACAGATGCCACGCCGTCGCGCTGTCGGGGCCGAGCTTGGCAAGATCGAAGCCTTCGAGCTGCTTGACGATGCCGATGACGGCAATGCCGCCGGCCGATGGCGGCCCCATCGTGCAGATGCGCCAGAGGCGATACGGCGCGCACACCGGCGGGCGCTGCTTGGCCTCATAGGCGGCGAGGTCGGCGGCGGTCATCGCCGAAGGGTTGGTCGGTGCGCTGCGCACCGTCGCGACGATGCCGGCGGCGATGTCGCCGGTGTAGAAGCGCCGCGGGCCGCCGTTGGCGATGGCTTCCAGCACGCGCGCCAGCGGTTCGTTGACGATGCGGGTGCCGGCGGCGCGCGGCGTGCCGTCGGGGTTGAGGAACAGCGCTGCGGCGGCCGGTGTGCGCGCCAGCGTGTCGCGGCTGCCGGCGATGGCACGCGCCATGCGCGGGGTGATCTCGTAACCGCCGCGGGCGAGATCGATCGCCGGCTGGAACAGCGCCGCCCAGGGCAGCTTGCCGTGGCGGGCATGGGCCAGCGCGAGCATCGCGACATTGCCGGGCACGCCGACGCTCTTGCCGCCGGGCACCGCCTCGCGGCGCGGCTGCGGCTTGCCACCGGCCATGAACAGGTCGGGCGTTGCCGCCATAGGTGCCTTTTCGCGGCCATCGAAGGTCGTCGGCGCCTTGCCGCCGACGGGCTGGTAGACGAGCAAGCCACCGCCGCCGATCCCCGACGATTGCGGCTCGACAACGCTTAACGCCAGCAGGGTCGCGGCGATCGCGTCCATGGCGTTGCCGCCCTGTTTGAGCATGGCAATGCCGGCAGCGGCGCCGCGCGGATCGGCGGCGGAGACAATCGCGGCGCTGGCGGCGGGCGCTTCACGGGCGAGGACAGGGCTTGCAACGGCAAGAGCGGCGGCGAGAAGGGCGATTTTCATGTCGTGAAACATTGGCGGGCGATTGCCCGGCTGACAAGCAGTCTATCGTCGCGATCCCGTCACCCCGGCGGCAGGTCCTTTTGCAGGACGACGACGTCGGAGGTGCGATAGCCGAGCCGGTGGTAGAGCCCGATCACCGGATCATTGCCCGCCCGCACCATCAAGTTGAGCCGCGGCATGCCCAGGTCGGCGCACCAGGCTTCTGCCGCCGCCATCAGCTGGCGGGCAAGGCCGCCGCCCCGGTGCTCCGCAGCGACGGCGAGATAATAGACCCAGCCGCGGTGACCGTCGTGCCCGGCCATCGCCGTGCCGACCAGCACGCCGTCGATGCGGGCTGCAAAAATCGTCGCCGCCGGGGCCGCCAGCGCGCGCCGGGCATCGGCATCGGGATCGTTCCACGGCCGCGTCAGCCCGGCGGCGTGCCACAGCGCCACCGCGGCGGGAATCTCGGCCTCGATAAGGGTGCCGAGGTCAGCCACCGACGGCTTCGCCGACGCTGGCGAAACCATCGCGGCGCAGCAGGGCGGCAAGGTCGGCCTTGATGCGCCGGACCAGCCCCGGCCCTTCATAAACCAGCGCCGAATAAAGCTGGACGGCACATGCCCCGGCGCGGATCCGCGCATAGGCATCGGCGCCCGAGGCAATGCCGCCGGCAGCGATGATCGGCAGCGCACCGCCGGTCGCTGCAACGAATTGCTGCAAAGCTGCCAGTGCCAGTGGTGCCAACGGCGCCCCCGACAGGCCGCCGGTTTCGGCGGCAAGATTGCTGCGCAGCATGGGCCGCGACATGGTGGTGTTCGACACGATCAGGCCATCGATGCCGCCATCGATTGCTGCGCGGGAAATCACTGTAAAATCGTCTTTTTCGAGATCCGGCGCGACCTTGACAAAGATCGGCGCGACGATTGCGCCACGCGCCTCGACCACGCGCGCAATCAGGTCACGCAGCGCCTCGCCATCCTGCAGCGCGCGCAACCCCGGCGTGTTCGGTGACGATATGTTGACCGTGACATAGCTGGCCAGCGCCGCCGCGGCGCGCATGCCGGTCACATAATCGGCGGTGCGGTCGTCACTGTCCTTGTTGGCGCCCAGGTTGATGCCGATTATGCCGGGTCG
>JANOCM010000532.1:0-23599 GCA_031412175.1 Alphaproteobacteria bacterium | reverse complement strand
ACGATATCGGCCGGCGCCCCCAGCGCCGCCAGATTGGCGGTGTAGCGGTCGAGATGCGCGCGCAGTTCCGGGCGCAGCACCGCGTCGAGCGAGTCCGCCAACCGGCCGAGGCTGGGCTGCAGCCGCGCGACCAGCAGCGACGGCGCCGCGCCATCGGCCTGGCGGATCAGATCGGCCATCTGGCTGCGCAGCGCGGCGATGCCGGCGACCTGCAGGTCGAGATGCACCGGCCCGGCCACCGGCGCCGCGTCGATCGCCGCCCACAAGGGCCGGAATGAAAACAATTCGCGCGCCGCGACGAACGCCGCCGCGACATCGGCAAGGCCGACACCGAGCTCTTCGGCCAGCTCGAACGCCAGCCCGAGACCGCCGCGGTTGACGAGCTCGTTGGTCAGCTTGGTCGCGATCAGCTCGCGACGCAGGCGATGGCCGTCGATGGCGGCAGCAAAGCGCGTCCGCATCGCCGACGGGAAGGCGGCGTGCAGATCGGGCACCAGCAGCGGATCATCGACCAGCGGCGCAATGACGAGCGCGTCGTAGATCGCCATCTTGGCATAGGCCATCACGACCGCGAGTTCCGGCCGCTCGAGCGCGCTACCGTTGCGGCCACGCTGCCCGAGCACCTCGTCGCTGGCCAGCCCCTCGACCTTGCGGTCGAGTTCGGCGGCACTGGCCTCGAGCGTCTGGATCAGCCGGATATGCCCCGCCAGCGCCGGGGCGCCGCCGCGTTCGGCAATCGACAGCGCCTGCGTCTGCAGGATGTTGTCGGCGAGCACCAGCTGCGCGACTTCGTCGGTCATCTCCACAAGCAGCATATCGCGATCGGCCTCGCTCAGCCGCCCGGCGGTTACTTCGGCGTTGAGCGCGATCTTGATGTTGACCTCGTTATCCGAACAATCGACGCCGGCACTGTTGTCGATGAAATCGGTGTTGATCCGCCCGCCCTTGCCGCCGAATTCGATGCGCCCGGCTTGGGTGACGCCGAGATTGGCGCCTTCGCCGACCACGCGCGCGCCGATCTCGCGGCCATCGATGCGGTGCGCATCATTGGCGCGATCGCCGGCGTCGGCATTGCTTTCGCCGCTCGCCTTCACATAGGTGCCGATGCCGCCGAACCACAACAGGTCGGTCTTCATCTTCAAGATCGCGGTGATCAGCTCCGACGGGCTAAGGCTGTCGGCCGTCACGCCCAGCATGGCCTGCACCTGCGGACTGATCGGTACCGATTTCAGGCTGCGCGGATAGACACCGCCGCCGGCCGAAATCGCCGTGCGGTCATAATCATCCCAGCTCGATCGCGGCAGCGCGAACATCCGCGTCCGCTCGGCAAAGCTGACCGGCATGTCGGGATCGGGGTCGAAGAAGAAATGCCGATGGTCGAACGCCGCCACCAGCTTGATGACCGGCGACAGCAGCATGCCGTTGCCGAACACATCGCCCGACATGTCGCCGACGCCGGCGACGCGGATCGGCTGCGTCTGGACATCGACGCCGAGCTCGCGGAAATGCCGTTGTACCGAGATCCAGGCACCGCGCGCGGTGATCGCCATCGCCTTGTGATCGTAACCGTTCTTGCCACCGCTGGCGAAGGCATCGCCCAGCCAAAAGCCATGCGCCTCGGCAATGGCGTTGGCGGTATCGGAGAAGGTAGCGGTGCCCTTGTCCGCCGCGACGACCAGATAGGGGTCGGGCGCGTCGTGGCAGGTAACGTCGGCGGGCGGAATATTGCTGCCATCGGCGGCGAGATTGTCGGTCAGCGACAGCAGCGCACGAATGAAGATGCGGTAGCTTTCGGTGCCTTCGGCGAGCCAGGCGTCGCGATTGGTCGGCGCCGGCAACTGCTTGGGATAGAATCCGCCCTTGGCGCCGGTCGGCACGATGACGGTGTTCTTGACCTTTTGCGCCTTTACCAGCCCGAGCACTTCGGTGCGGAAATCGTCGCGCCGGTCGGACCAGCGCAGGCCGCCGCGGGCAATCGGCCCGCCGCGCAGGTGAATGCCCTCGACACGCGGTGAATAGACCCAGATTTCGCGATACGGCACCGGCGGCGGCAGATTGGGCACCGCATGGCTGTCCATCTTGAAGGCCAGCGCCTCCGGCCCGCCGGGGACAAAGGCATTGGTACGCAGCGTCGCCAGCATCACCGAACGGTACAGCCGCAGGATGCGATCGTCATCGATCGACGCCACGTCGAGCAGCGCGTTTTCGATCGTCGCCAACCGCGCCGCGATTTCGCCGTCACGATCCGCGAGGCCGAGGCCAAAGCGCGCGCGGAACAGCCCGACCAGGTCGCGGCTGATCGCGGGATAGCGGCGCAGCGCATCGACCACTGTCGCCAGCCCATAGGTGACGCCGGTCTGACGCATGTAGCGGAAATAGGCGCGCAGCCAGCCGGCGGCTTCGGCGTCGAGCCCGCAGGCGACGGTCAATGAATTGAACAGGTCGTTCTCATGTGCGCCGGTCAACACCGCGGTCAGCGCCGGTTCGACGCGGGCGCGCAGCGCCTCCCAATCGGCCAGCGCCTCGGGCTCGGTCACCTCGAGCAGGAAGTCGTGGATCCAGCCGAACCGGCCGCCGGCGAGATCGAAGGGGAATTCCTCGATCACCCGCAGCCCGAAATTTTCGAGCACCGGCACCGCTTCCGACAGCGGGATGATCTTGCCGAGCCGATAAACCTTCAGCCTCAGCTGGTTCGGCGCATCGCCGGCAGCGCGCAGCAGGCGGACACCACGGCCATCCTCGTCGTGCAGCTGGCTGAGCGCCAGGATATCGGCCGCTGCCTCCTCGGGACTGTGCTGGGCGCGATAGCTTGGCGAGAACGCCCGGCCATGGCTGATCGTCAGCCGCGCCGCGCGCGTCGGCCCGGCGACAACAAGCAGCGCTGCTTCCAGATCTTCGTCCCAGCCGCGCACCAGCTGGCGCAAGCGACGATCGAGATCGGCTTCGGCCGCGGCATCGAAGACGGCGGCAGCGCCTTCGGGCATCGCGACGACATAATGGACGCGCGCCAGCCCTTCGGAGCGCAGCTCCACCTCGAAGCGGCTGAGCCGCCCGCCGGTGGTGTCGGTGAGCATCCGGCCGACACTTTCACGGACGCCGCTGGTATAGCTGTCGCGTGGCACATAGACGAGCACCGACAGAAAGCGCCCGAACAGGTCGGGTCGCGCAAACAGCTTGGGCCGCGGCCGGTCGAGCAACGACAACAGGCCGAGCGCCATCGTCTTCAACCGCTCGGCCGATGCCTCGAACAATTCCTCGCGCGGGAAAGCCTCCAGCACGTGCACCAGCGCCTTGCCGGTATGGCCCGACGGCGAAAAGCCGAGATCGTCGATGACTTCGGCAACCTTGCGGCGCAGCAGCGGGATCTGGCGCGGCGAGGTCGCCAGCGCGGCAGAGGTGTAGAGCCCGAGAAAGCGCGTCTCACTGGTCACCCGGCCCTGGCGATCGAAACCCTTGACCGCCACCAGGTCGGCATTGACGCGGCGGTGGACGGTCGCAACGGCGCCGGCCTTGGTGATCAGCAACGGTTCGGGCGAGGCGAGCAGCGCCTTCAGCGCACGCGGGGTATCGGATGGGCCGGCACGTCCCGTCCACAATGGATAGTCCGGATTGCGCAGCAGCCCCAGGCCGGCGTCGCTAGCCGGCTGCATCGCCGGATCATCGAGATCGCCATGGAGTTCATAACGGCGGACGCCGAGCAGCGTGAAATTGTCGTCGGCAAGCCAATCGAGGAACGCCGTCGCCTCGGCAGCGCGATGCGGCGCGACGGGCGGGGGGTTGGCCTCCATCGCCTTGATCGCGCCGCGCAACGCGGCCAGCATTGGCGGCCAGTCGGCCACGGCGGCAGCAACATCGGCGAGCACCTGCTGCAGGCTGGCGACGAGCTCGGCACGCGCCTTGGCGCCGGTGCGTTCCAGCTCGACATAGATGATCGATTCCCGCGTGACGCCCGGGGCAACCGCGCCTTCGGCGATACCGACCACCGCCAGCAGCCGACCATCGGCATCGCGGCGCACGTCGACGACCGGATGCAGCAGCCGGTCGATTTCCAGCCCGGCAGCGGTGATTGCGGCCGACGTCGAATCGACGAGGAACGGCCGGTCATCGCCGATGATCGCGAGTGCCATGCGGCGACGCCCCGGTGCGGCGGCGTCGGTCTCGGCGGGCTCAAGATGGACGACGGCGGTGCCCGGCGCCCGCAGCGTGGCGGCCGCGGCGACAAACTGCGCGATGGCGGCTTGGCCGTCTGGGTCCAGATTTTCCAGCTCGCCGGGCAGGGCCTTGTCGAACAGCGCGCCGGCGAGTGCCGCCTCCGTTGCCGCCGTGGCCATTCTCGCGGGGGAATCAGGGGCTGCACGAGACCCCTTGGCTGCATTCGACACTGTGACACTCCGCTTGCCGGTGGCGGCGCGCTTATGCGGCCGGGTCAGTGCGAAGGGCAAGTTCACCGACGCGTCAACCCGCCGAATTGCGCTGGAATGGATCAATTGTTGCCGTTTTCATCGGCAAATGACGCAAGGCCGTACCGATTTCGCGCTGCAAACGCACCGTGGCGGCGCGATTGAGGCCTTCTCGCCAATTGAGAATGATCTGTACGACGCCGCTGGCCCGATCGCCATCGAATAGCGGCAATGCAATCCCCCGCACCAGCAACAGCCCGCGACCATGTCCTTGCAACTGCGCCTCGAACGGTGCGGGTATCGGGTGCATCCGCACGAGGTCGCTCACGACACGCAATTCGGCTGGCAGACCAGGGCGGCCCGCCAGCACCATGCCAGGGGCGAGACCGAAGGCGGCCCCCGGCAACGCGCCACAGCTGGTAACGACCGGCCCGGTATCGGCGTCCGCCATCATCACGCTATTCTCGTCGAGCCCTTCGACCCGGCGACGCCCGGCAGCTTCCCATGCCGCCACCGCCAGCGCCGCCAGCCGCCGCTCGCCCAGCCCGATCCGCGGCGGCAGATCGAACCGGCAATCCCCCGCCTCGCCGCCCCATCCGGTGCGCATGACCGGCCCTTTCCCGTACTGGCTTCCCAACTCTTGGTAACGGCGCCTGGCGATCGCAGTTGAATCCGCCGCAGCACGCTTGCCGTCCGCGCAACCGCCTGTTACAGGCGCGCTCCGTTGCCGCTTTAGCTCAGCCGGTAGAGCACATCATTCGTAATGATGGGGTCAGGTGTTCGAGTCACCTAAGCGGCACCATTTCTCCGTTCGCCACAGTCCGCTGACGGCTTCCTGATGACCCAGGCGGAACGGGCGAGATGACCAATGTATCGCGACCTCACGTTAGCCAGCCGCTCGGCGAACTTGAGCGCAAGGGCTGGAGTGCAAAAAACCACTAGCGGCTGCGCATCATCGATCTCGAAGGCCGAAGAGGCTTTGCCGCCTCCGGAAGCTGAGTTGCGTGTGCACCCTGCGGCAGGCGATTCCTTTGAACCGCGCCGGCATCGCCGGCGACGCCGATGCTCACGGCGCTGCCAAGCGGGAACCGGGAACTGCGCCAGGCCACCGAAATCTTCGGCACCAAAATGCGGCGTGCGTTGCATCATCGCGGTCGAAACCAGCCTGTAGTCGCCGAAACCAGTTACACAGTTCACAGTCCAATCTTTATCGTTCGAGGAACTCGCGCAAGTCAACTCGCGGGTGACCATTCCTTGGCAAAAGCGGATGTTCTGCAGCATCGCTCTGAAGGGCAACAATGTCCCAATTCTCGCCGTTCATACACCCACCAAGATGGGTACCAGCGTCAGATTTTGACCACCAAATTGCCCGCCGGCTGGACAAACCGCTTTGCCAGACGGCAAATAATTTACCGCACCCTCTCAGTTTGCGGGCCCTTCTGGGAGTCTTTCCAAGACTGACTGAAAAATACCCTATTTAATAGAGCTGGCTAGCCCAATCATTAGAGTTCTCTTCCGACCAGCTATCTCCAAGGGCCGCCGCTCACCCGGCGGCCTTTTTTTGTTTGTGGAATTCCGGGCTGGCCGCCATGGTCGGCAAAAAATCCGTGGGGGGCAGGGTGCACGATCGTGACAATGAGGTGGCGGCGCGGCGGTGGCTGGTTTCGCTGCTGTTTGTCGGCACGGCGCTCAACTATGTCGATCGCCAGGTGCTGGCGCTGCTGAAGCCGACGCTGGAGGCCGAATTCGGCTGGACCAACCAGGAATTCGCCCACTTCGGCTCGGCGGTGAACATCGCCACCATCGCCGCGCTGCTGTTCGTCGGCTGGTTCGTCGATCGGTTCGGCGTGCGCATCGCCTATGGTATCGCCGTCACCGTGTGGAGCATCGCCGGCATGGGCCATGCGGCGGCCGCGAGCGTCGGGCAGTTCGTCGCAGCGCGCAGCATCCTTGCCATTGCCGAATCGGTCAACACGCCGGCGGCGGTCAAGGCCGCGGCGACCTATCTGCCGCTGAAGGAACGTTCGTTCGGCCTCGGCCTCGTTAACACCGCGCCCAATATCGGCGCTATCCTGACCCCGCTGCTGATTCCGCCGCTGGCGTTGGCCTTTGGCTGGAAGGCAGCGTTCATCGTCACCGGCGCGCTCGGCTTTGTCTGGCTGGCGTTCTGGATCGCCGGGACGCGCAATCTGCAACCTGTCGATGCAGCGCCACCGTCGCGCCAGGACGCCAACTGGGCGGCGCTGCTGGCCGACCGGCGCAGTTGGGCGGTCATCGGCGCCAAGGCGCTGACCGATTGCGTCTGGTGGTTCCTGCTGTTTTGGACGCCCGATCTGTTCGCCCGCGTTTTCAAGATGAACCAGGCGCAGATCGGCTGGCCGATCGCCATCATCTTCACCATGGCGGCGGCGGGAGCGCTGACCTCGGGCGCCTTGTTCCCGCGGCTGCTCGATCGTGGGCTGACGGTGAACAGTGCGCGCAAGGCGTCGATGCTGTTCTACGCCCTGATGATCCTGCCGATCCCGCTGGCGCTGCAGGCGCAGACGCCGCTGGTGGCGGCGCTGCTGATCGGGCTGGCGCTGTTCGCCCACCAGGGGTTTTCGACCAATATCTTCGGCATGGCCGCCGATATCGTGCCGTCGGGCCGCGTCGCCAGCGTGATGGCGGCGGGTGCCGTGGCGGGCAATCTGACCGGGCTCGCGATGAACGAGCTGACCGGCTGGACGCTCGACAATGGGGTTGGTTACTGGCCGATGTTCGCCATTGCGGCAGGCGCCTATCTGGCGGCGACGGCCTATGTCCATTTGATCCTGCCGGTGATCCGGCCGGCGCACGCCTGATAAGCCCTGTCACCCCGGCGTAGGCCGGGGCCCATGAACCACTGGCCGTCGGCACGCGCCTACTGCTGTCTCCGCGCTTGTGGGCCATGGGCCCCGGCCTACGCCGGGGTGACAGACCGAGTTCACCCCAGCAGTTCGTCCACCCATGCTGGTACCAGCGCCCCGGCAGGCCCGTGCCGCGCGGTATCGAACAGCGGCGTCCCGGCCGACGGATCGAGATTGATCTCCAGCGTTTGCGCCCCTGCCGCCCGCGCCCAGGAGACAAAGCCCGCCGCCGGATAGACGGCACCCGAGGTGCCGATCGACACGAACAGGTCGGCGGCTTCGATCGCGGCCTCGATGGCGTCCATGTGATAGGGCATCTCGCCGAACCAGACGATATCGGGACGAAGCCGAGGGGCGGCGCAGCGCGGGCAGGAGACTTGGCCCGAAAGGTCGCCTTCCCAGGCCGGCGCCGCACCGCAGCCGGTGCACAACGCGCGTTTCAACTCGCCGTGCATGTGGAGCAGGCGCTTCGACCCCGCCCGTTCGTGCAGATCATCGACATTCTGGGTGACGAGCAGCAATTCCCCATCCCATCCGGCATCAAGCCTTGCCAGCGCGGCGTGCGCGGCATTGGGGACGACGCGGCCGAGCGCGGCGCGGCGTTCGTCGTAGAATCGCTGCACCAGCACCGGGTTGCGGGCAAAGGCCTGCGGTGTCGCGACATCCTCGACGCGATGCCCCTCCCACAGCCCCTCGGGGCCGCTAAAGGTCGGCACGCCGCTTTCAGCGGAGACGCCGGCGCCGGTCAGGATGACGATATTGCGGATCGTCATGGCGAGCCGGTGTCGAGCGCGGGCGGCTGTGCTAGCGCTGCTTCGAAAACTCCACGCGGCGGTTGGCCGAGGCCGTCGGTGCCGTGCCGGGCCGCGGCTTGTCGAAGCCATAACCCTGCGGCTCGAGCCGGCCGGGATCGGCGCCCTGAGCAATCAGATAGTCGGTGACCGACTGGGCGCGGCGTTTCGACAGGTCGAGGTTGTAATCGCGGTTGCCGACCGCATCGGTATGGCCGTCGACGGTGAAGCGCATGCCGGCCAAGGCCGGCGCCTTCATCGCTTCGGCGAAGGCGCGTGCCTCGGCCTTGGCCTGTTCCGACAGGTCGGCCGAGCCGGTGGCGAAATTGATCTGCATGTCGAGGCTGGATTTCGCCGCCACCGGCCGGGTGCTGGTGTTGGTCGTGCGCTTTTTCGTCGTCGTGGTTGTCGTCACGACCTTGGTGCTGCCTGGCCTTGCCAGGCTGAAGGCCTTTTCGTCACCGACCGGCGTTTTGCGGCTGCCGTCGGGCGTGGTGCCGTCGCAGCTGCCGCTCAACTGACAGACAATCTGGTCAGGATTGTTCTTTGCAGCAGGCGGCGCCGCCTGCGCCACCGTGTGTGCCACTGTCGCCAAAGCAAGGCCGATCAAACCCAACGCGCGCATAGTGCCCTCCGGTCATATCCTGTCCCCTGGACGCGAGAAGGCTATGCCTATGCGCCCAATTTGACAATCGTTACCGGGCAATTTCGCCATTGCTGTTGCGCGGGCGCAATATCGTGCGGCGACCTTGCACGCAGCCGTGGCCAAGTTCACATAGGCAGGATGGCGAATGGCAAGGTAAAGATCGGGGTCCTGGGTGCCGGCGGCCGCATGGGCCGGGCCATCATCGCCGCTGTCGCTGCCGATCCGCGGCTGGTGCTGGCGGGCGCCATCGAACGCGCCGGGCATGATGCCGTCGGCACCCGGCTCGGGCCGCCGTTCCCGGCGGCGATGACGATCTGTTCGAACCATGGTCCGTTGGCCATCGCCAGCGACGTATTGGTCGATTTCACGGCGCCGGCGGCGCTCGAAGCGACGCTCGATGCCGCCTGCGACGGCAAGGCGGCGATCGTCATCGGCACGACCGGGCTGGAGGCGCGCCACCACAAATTGATCGACCGCGCGGCGCGCAGCATTGCCGTGCTGCAAGCGGCCAACACCAGCCTGGGCGTCACCCTGCTGGCGCGGCTGGTCGAACAGGCGGCGCGGGTGCTGGGGCCCGACTGGGATATCGAGATCGCCGAACTGCACCATCGCGACAAGGTCGATGCGCCATCGGGAACGGCGCTGGCGCTTGGGCTCGCGGCAGCAAAGGGGCGCGGCGTCGATCTGGCGCCGGTGAGCGATCGCGGCCGTGATGGCAACACCGGCGCCCGGGTGGCGGGGCATATCGGCTTTGCATCGCTGCGAGGTGGTACGGCGGCCGGCGACCATGTCGTGCTGTTCGCCGGCGAAGGGGAGCGCATCGAGATCGGCCACCGCGCCGAAAGCCGCGAGATCTTTGCCCGCGGCGCGCTGCAGGCGGCGAAGTGGCTCGCCGGCAAGCCGGCGGGGCGCTACACGATGGACGATGTGCTGGGGCTGCCGCCGCTGTAATCGGCTCCGCCTCCGGCTTTATAGGCCGCCAGCGCTGCGGCGATGGCAACGCCGACCTCGCGGCGTTCAGGGGCCGACAGAAATCGGCCGACACGCACCCGCCGGCCGCGCGCCGCCAGGAAGACATGGGCATCGCCCAGCGGCGTTTCCTCGACCTGCACCCGCGTCCACAGCGGTTCAAAACCGAAGCGCCGGACGCCGCCCTGCGCGCTGACCCGATGCAGGGTAAGGGCGTCATCGGCGAGGACGACGCGTTCATGGCCGCCTCCCGATCGGTAACTGGCGCGAAACGCCCACCACAGCAGCGCCAGATCGGCTGCCATGAACGGCAGGATCGGCCAGGCGCCGAGCGCGAGGAAGCGCAGGCCGCCCAAAAAGAAAATGCCGCCCACCGCCGCCACCATCCAGCGCATGTGGCGACGGTCGAAAGACCGGTTCGGGGTCAGGGTGAGATCGAGCAGCACATTGCCACACTAGCGTGCCGGTGCTGGACTTGCACCCGCCGCGACGCCAAAGCGCAGCCATGAACCGCGCCGCCATCGCCGAATTCTACGCCCGCCTCAGCGCGGCGACGCCGGAACCGGTGACCGAGCTGCAGTACGTCAATACCTATACGCTGCTGGTCGCAGTGGTGCTGTCGGCGCAGGCCACCGACGTGGGGGTCAACAAGGCGACAAAAGCGCTGTTCGCGGCCGTCACCACACCCGAACAGATGGTTGCGCTCGGCGAAGCCGGGCTGAAACAGCATATCCGCACCATCGGGCTGTTCAACACCAAGGCAAAAAACGTTATCGCGCTGTCGGAAATCCTGGTCGCGCAGCATGGCGGCGAGGTGCCGCGCGATCGGGCCGCGCTGGAAACCCTGCCCGGTGTCGGGCGGAAAACCGCCAATGTCGTCGTCAACGAGGCCTTTGGCGAGGAGACCTGCGCCGTCGACACCCATGTCTTCCGCGTTGCCAACCGCACCGGCCTGGCCCCCGGCAAGACCGTGCTGGCGGTGGAGCAAGGCATCATGAAGCGCACGCCAAAGCCGTATCGCCGCCACGCCCACCACTGGCTGATCCTGCACGGCCGCTATGTCTGCGTGGCGCGGCGCCCGAAATGCCCGATTTGCCCGGTCGCCGACCTTTGCGATTTCCGCGCAAAGACGCCACCAGACTGATTCTTCACCGCTTTTGCCTCGCAGGGTTCAGCCAGCGTTAAGCGACCGGAGGCCAAATCGCACACCAGTGAATGTTGCGTTGCTTGCCATCGCCCGTTGGCGATAAACTGTGTCGATCGAAACTGCCGGGGAGCGTGCCATGCGTGCCACCACACCAGCGATCGCGCTTTTCGTGGCGCTAGCCGGCTGTGCCGGTGGCGCCGCCACCACCGCCAGCACAGCGCCGCCGCCCAAAGAGATCGGCGAGCCGGTCAGCTGCGTGTTGCTGCAGAACATCCGCGAGACCAAGGTCGTCGACGATCGCACCATCGATTTCATCATGCGCGGCGGCGAAATCTACCGCAACGCGCTGCCCAACAGCTGCCCGCAGCTGGGGTTCGAACGCTCGTTCACCTATTCGACGTCGATCAGCCAGCTGTGTTCGGTCGATGTCATCACCGTGCTGCAACAGGCCGGCGGCATCCGCCGCGGCGCCAGCTGCGGCCTCGGCAAGTTCACGCCGATCGAAAAGCCGCCAAAGCAATAGCCGGCTGGTATTGCCGCGCCGGCGCTGCTAACAGCACGCCCACGCATCCGTAGCTCAGCTGGATAGAGTACTGCCCTCCGAAGGCAGGGGTCACAGGTTCGAATCCTGTCGGATGCACCAATTCTTCAAGGTCCGCGATCAATAGGTGCGGATTCTAGCGCGTCCATCGCACCTCGTCCGGCGCCGGCCACTGGTGCGGCGGCACCACGAACTGCAGTGCCTTGACCGGATATTTCGCCCAGACCAGCGCTGTGCTGGCGAACAGGCCGTGGCGCTTCAGCGTCGCCAGCGCCTCGCGTGCGATGGCCTTGCGGCTGGCGAGGCCCTGGTTCGACAGGCCACCTTCGCGCAGCGTCACCAATGTCTGCGGAATCGGCCGCGCGCCCAGGCGCTCAACGGCGAAAAACCGCACCATCCAGTCGAAATCGGCGCCGATGCGGATCGTCGGATCGAATGCGCCGACCGCCGCCATCGCGGTGCGACGCACGTAAAACCCGGGGTGCGGCGGCATATGCGCCAGCCGCAGCATCCACGGTGCAAACGGGGTCGGCGGATAGGCGCGGCTCAGTTTCGTCACGTCATCGACCGCGACGATCGCAACGGCGCCCGAAATGGCGGCGGCGTCGGGATCGGCGATCGCCGCTTCCGCCACCAGGCGCACGGCATCGGTGCGGCAATAGAAATCATCGGCATTGAGAAAGCCGATGATGTCACCGCTCGCCCGTGCCACCGCCTTGTTCATCGCATCGTACAGCCCCTTGTCGGGTTCGGAGACAAAGACATGGCCGGGCCGGGCATGGGCGGCGACGACAGCGGCGGTATCGTCCTTCGACGCGCCATCGATGATGATGTGCTCGATATCGGGCCAGTCCTGTGCGGCGACCGACCGGCAGGTGTCGGCGATCGTCGCGGCAGCATTCCACGCCACGGTGATGACGCTGACCCTCATGCCGACAGGCGTGTCGACGGATTTTCCCTGAAATCGCGCCAGGCATCGGCCAGGCCGGCGCGCAGGTCGATCTGCGGCGTCCAGCCCATCGCCAGCAACCGCGACGAATCCATCAGCTTGCGCGGCGTGCCATCGGGCCGGGAGCGATCGAACACCAGCTTGCCGGTGAAACCGACGGTGTCGCAGATCGCCTGCGCGACTTCGGCGATGGTAACTTCCTGGCCGGTGCCGACGTTGATGTGATCGGCCTCCGAATAGCGCTGCAGCAGGAACACCAGCGCATCGGCGAGATCGTCGACGTGCATGAACTCGCGCAGCGGCGTGCCACTGCCCCACACCGTCATCGTCGCGGCGCCCGTATCGCGCGCCTCGATGGCCTTCCTTAGCAGCGCCGGGATGACATGGCTCGATTCGAGGTCGTAATTGTCGCCGGGGCCATAAAGATTGGTCGGCATGGCGCTGATGAAATCGAGCCCGTGCTGCTGGCGATAGGCCTGTGCCAGCCGGATGCCGGCGATCTTGGCGATCGCATACCATTGGTTGGTGGCTTCCAACGGCCCGGTCAGCAGCGCATCCTCGGCCATCGGCTGGGCGGCGTCGCGCGGATAGATGCACGACGAGCCGAGGAACATCAGCTTGGCGACCCGCGCATCCGCGGCGGCGCGCATGATATTGGCCTCGATCAGCAGATTGTCGTGAAGGAAATCCACCGGCCGCGCGGCATTGGCGGCGATCCCGCCGACCCGCGCTGCGGCCACGATGACGACATCGGGCTTTTCGGCGGCGACAAAGGCCTCGACTTCGGCCTGGCGCACAAGGTCGACGCGGTCGCGCCCGGCCGTCAGCACGCGATGGCCGTCACGCTGCAGCCGGCGGACCAGTGCGCTGCCGACCATGCCGCGGTGCCCGGCAACCCAGATGGTCTTGCCCGCCAGCTCGAACATCAGCGCGCCCGCTTCGCCTCGGCCCAATCCGCGGCGACCATTTCGCGCACCAGGTCTTCCATCGTCGATGTGTGTTCCCAGCCGAGCTTCTGCTTGGCCTTGCCCGGGTCGCCGAGCAGCAGGTCGACCTCGGTCGGGCGGAAATAGCGCGGATCGACCGCGACCAGCACATCGCCGGTGCGGGTGCAGCGGCCGGTTTCCTCGACGCCTTCGCCTTGCCATTCGAGCGTCCGGCCGGTTTCGGCAAAGGCCAGCTCGACAAAGCGCTTCACCGTCGTCGTCGTGCCGGTGGCGAGCACCCAGTCCTCGGCCGTATCGTGCTGGACGATGCGCCACATGCCCTCGACATAATCCTTGGCATGGCCCCAATCGCGCTTGGCATCGAGATTGCCGAGGTAGAGCTTGGCCTGCGTGCCTTCGGCGATGGCGGCGACGGCGCGGGTGATCTTGCGGGTGACGAAGGTTTCGCCGCGCAGCGGGCTTTCATGGTTGAACAGGATGCCGTTCGACGCATGGATGCCATAGGCCTCGCGGTAGTTCACCGTGATCCAATAGGCATAGAGCTTGGCGGCGGCATAGGGCGAGCGCGGGTAGAATGGCGTTGTCTCGCGCTGCGGCACTTCCTGCACCAGGCCATAGAGCTCGGATGTCGAGGCCTGGTAGAAGCGCGTCGTCTTTTCCAGCCCCAGGATACGGATCGCCTCGAGCAATCGCAGCGTGCCGATGCCATCGGCGTTGGCGGTATATTCGGGCGTTTCGAAGCTGACCTGGACATGGCTTTGCGCCGCCAGATTGTAGATCTCGTCGGGCCGGGTTTCCTGGACAAGGCGAATGAGGTTGGTCGCGTCGGTCAGGTCGCCGTGGTGCAGGCGGAAATTGGTGTGGCCCTCGTGCGGGTCCTTGTAGAGATGGTCGATGCGGCCGGTGTTGAACGACGAGGACCGGCGCTTGACGCCGTGCACTTCATAGCCCTTTTCGAGCAGCAATTCCGAAAGATAGGCACCGTCCTGGCCGGTAACGCCGGTGATAAGGGCGACTTTTGACATGGAACTCCACAAGCAAGACGAGCTTTTGGCCCGGTATTGCAGCGCGTTTAGGCGGCAAAAGGCCAAATGGCCAGCGCTGCGGTGTCAGCGCGGCAGCTTTCGCAGCAGCGGGATCAGCAGCACGACGGTGAAACCCGCCGCCAGCAACACCTCCGGGATGCCGGCACCGCGGGCGATGGCGGCGCCGATCGCCAGCACCGCCGCGACCTGAAAGCCGGCGTTGACGATGTTGTTGGCAGCGATTGCCCGTGCCCGCGCCGCCGGGTTGGTGGCGGTCTGCAGCACGCCATAGAGCGGCACCGAGAAGATGCCGCCGGCGACCGCCAGCACGGCGAGGTCGGCAAGCACCCGCCAACCCGACGGCCGGCCGAGAAACGCCGCGACATCGCCGGCGGCGCCGCCGAGGCTGCGTTCGGCGAACAGCAGGTCGACACCCGCCAGCGCCATGACCAGCCCGGCCCAGGGTGACAATTGCGACGAAATATGTCCGCCGAGCAAACGGCTGACTCCCGCCGATCCGACCGCGACGCCCACCGAGAAGGCGGCGAGGAACAGCGTCGCCACGCCTTCGCTGCCGCCCATGTCGTTCTTGGCCAGAGGCACGAACTGGCTCGTGTAGACTGCGCCCAATGCCCAGAACCAGCTGATGCAGATCGTCGCGATCCGCAATTCGCTGTTGGCAAAGGCCTCGCCGAGTGCGCGGCGTGAGGCCGTGAGCGGGTTCCAGTCGATGGCGATGGCGCTCGACGCGGGTGCTGCCGGGATGAAGCGTGCAGCCAGCCAGCCGGCAATGGCGACGCCGACCGCCACCGGCCCGGCAACCCCCGCCGGCAGCAGCCCGCCGGCGATCTGTCCGAGCAGGATGGCGACAAAGGTCGCGCCCTCGACCAGCCCGGTGCCGAGCAGCAATTCGGATTCGGCAAGGTGTTGCGGCAGGATGGCGTATTTGATCGGGCCGAAAACGGTCGAGTGTATGCCCATCAGGAAGATCACCGCGAGCGCGAGCGGTTCCGATTCGAGCGCCAAGGCAGCCGCGCCTAGCGCCATGAAGGCAATCTCAGCAACCTTGACCCAGCGCGCGATTGCCGCCTTGTCGCGAGCATCGGCGATTTCGCCGGCGATCCCGGAAAGCAGCAGGAACGGCAGGATGAAGACCCCGGTCGCCACCGTTGCCAGCGTGGCGGCACCAACCGGATCGCCGGCGCGCAGGTGAAAGGCGACGAGGAAGATGAACGCCGTCTTGAACAGATTGTCGTTGAAGGCGCCGAGTAACTGGGTGACGAACAACGGGCCGAAACGGCGGGCGGTGAGCAGGCTGAACATCGGTCGCCACCCTTCCCGATTGCGCGCCCCGCGTCCACTGGCCGGCGCAGGGGCGTCAATCGTCGCGGCGACTCGCCGCCGTAACCAACGCGGGTTACATTGGGGTGCAATCGCGAGGGGAACACGGCAATGAGCCAGCAACTTATGGACATGATTGCCCGCATGGGTGGTGCCGACAGCATCGCCGCCATGGCGGCAAAGGTCGGCATCTCGCCCGAACAGGCGCAAAGCGCGGTGGCGGCGCTGCTGCCGGCGGTGACCGGCGGCATGGCGAAACAGGCGCAAGCCGGCAATGGCTCGATCGTCGACCAGCTCGCCGGCATGGCGGCCAGCTATACCGGTTCGGCGGCCGGCGACGGTGCGGTGGCGCAGGGCAACGACATCCTGGGCACCATCTTTGGCTCGAAGGACGTGTCGCGCGCCGTCGCGGCGCAGGCCGCCGGGCAGACCGGGCTCGATATCGGGTCGTTGAAGGCGCTGCTGCCGATGGTGGCAACGATGGCGGCGAGTGCGCTGGGCAACGGCACCGGCACCGTTGCCGCCCCGGCCGGCGGTGGCGGGTTGGGCGGGATGCTCGGAGGCCTGTTCGGCGGTGGCAGCACGGCGGGCGGCGGCGGTGCGGCCGGCGCGTTGATGGCGATGATCGACACCAACAAGGATGGCAATCCGCTCGACGAGATCATGGGTTTCCTCAAGCGCTGAGCGCTGGCGCCGGGGGCCTCTAGGCTTTAGATGGAGGGTCCGGCGTATTCCAAGGCCGGGGCAGGAGCAGATTTACGCCATGGTCCGTTCGCGGCGCACCGATGATTGGGGATTTCCGCGCTGGCGGCCCTATGGCAGCGGCAATGCCGCTGTCGAAGTCCGGCTGTGCGACCGCCACGGCTGCACCAACGCCGGCGACCGCCCGGCCCCCAAGGCGCCGAATCGCCCCGAACGCTGGTATTTCTGCGAACGCCACGCCGCCGAATACAACGCCAACTGGGACTATTTCGCCGGGCTGACGCCGGAGGAAGCCGCCGCGCGCGAAGCCAGCGAGCAGGCCGAAACCACCTATCGCAAGGCCCAGCACTGGGAATGGGGCGGCCCCGGCGACGGCACCCGCAGCCGCGCCGAACTCGATGCCCTTGCCGTCCTCGGCTGTGATCCCGACGCCGACATGATCGTCATCAAGACGGCGTGGCGCAATGCCGCCAAGGAAAGCCACCCCGATGTCGCGGGCAAGGATGTCAAGGCCGCGGAGCGGTTTCGCGCCGTGCAGGCGGCTTGGCAGGTGCTCAGCGATGCCGATCTGGCGCGGACCGCAGCGAAGTAACGGAAAGACCGGGGCCTGAGGCTCCGGACCGTCAGTTTTCAGGCGGCGTCGGCGGCGCGGACCGGGGCAGGTTCGACAGTGTCGTTGGGCAACAGTGCCTGCAGCGCCGAGCGGTGATAGTCGCGCTGTGCCGCCAGCCTTGCGGCCTGTTCGGGATCGTTGTGCGCCTGGGTGACCGCGGTCGCCAGCGCGGCATGGGCAGCGCGGTGAAACGCGATTTTCTTGTTCAGCGACCGTTCGAGCCACGACGGTGTCAGCTTCACGATCGGATAGAGAAAAATCACGGTCGTGGTCACGGCGAAAAACGCGGTCAAGCCATTGATGGAGGACAATCCGGACATGCCAATCCTTTGAATTCTCGCGCTTGCGCGCTCGTTGCGCGCGTGCACCTGCGCCTTATGTCCGAACCGGGCAAGTGACTTCATCCTGCCAGCCAGCCGCAGGACGCAATGTCGCAGGAAAATGGGGTCCGGGGCCCAAGGCCCCGGCAGGCAG
Organism: Alphaproteobacteria bacterium; assembly: GCA_031412175.1. GTDB lineage: Bacteria > Pseudomonadota > Alphaproteobacteria > Sphingomonadales > Sphingomonadaceae > Sandarakinorhabdus. The sequence goes on along the minus strand of JANOCM010000532.1, from coordinate 6,169 downwards.
CGGCCTTTGTCGGGAACCTATCGCGCCACCGACCAGCGCATCGCTTCCTGCGTCTCGGCCTTGCGGGTCTGGCGGTCGTACAGGCACAGCATCGTGGCGCGGGCGTTGTTCATGTGCGCCGGGCGCCAGCGACCGGTGACCAGCAGTGCCGTCTTGCCGGCATTGTCGCTGAACAGGATCGGCGCCCCGGCGACCGCGGCGTTCCTGAGGTTCGATGCTTTCAGGCAAGCGCGCGTCGCCTGCGCCATGGATTTTTCCCACGCCGCGCTGCTGGCGGCGAGCGCCGGGGTGGCGAGCAGAATCGCAATCGGCGCGGCAAGGACCAGGAAACGGTGCATCATTCGCTCCAACGAAAAGGGCGGCCATGCTTTCGCAGGGCCGCCCTTTCCGCAGTCTGAATGAAGCCTACAGCGAGGTCAGGTTGACCGCTGCCTGCTTGCCACGGCGATCTTCTTCGAGCTCGAAGGAAACGCGCTGGCCTTCGTTGAGGTTCGACATGCCGGCGCGTTCGACGGCCGAAATGTGCACAAAGGCATCGGGGCCGCCGTCTTCACGCTGGATGAAGCCGAAACCCTTTTGGCCGTTGAAGAACTTGACGGTGCCTTCGACGCGCTGGCCGTTGGTCGCCGGCGCGGCGTCACGGTCGCGGCCGAAGCCGCCGCTTGCCGGGCGCGGCGGACGATCGCCGAAGCCGCCTTCGCGCGGTTCCCGCGGCGGGGCGCGATCGGTGACCGGCAGCGGCTCGCCGTCGATGACCAGGTCGGTCGCCGAAACGCGGCCGTTGCGCTCCGTCAGGGTGAATTCCATCGGCTGGCCATCGGCCAGGCCGGTCAGGCCAGCGGCTTCCACCGCCGAGATATGGACGAACACGTCTTCGCCGCCATCATCGCGGACGACGAAGCCGAAGCCCTTTTGGCCATTGAAGAACTTGACGACACCCTTGGCCGTGCCGAGCACCACGCCGGGACCCATGTCGCGCGGGGGACGCGGGCCACCGAAGCCGCCGCCACCGGGACGGCCGCCAAAGCCACCGCCGCCGCCGGCACCACCGCCGCCGAAACGGCTGCCGCCGCCGCCGCCGAAGCGATCACCGCCGCCGCCGTAACCGCCGCCGCCGCCACCGCCAAAACGATCGCCGCCGCCGCCGCCGTAGCCGCCGCCACCGCCTTCAAACTGGTCGAACCCGCGCTCGCGCTTGTCGAAACCACCACCACGCCCGGAACCACGTCCGCGTCGATCAAAGCTCATTTTATGTCCAAGTCTTCCAATAGTCAGTACGAGTGGGCTCGTCGGCGGCGATGCGGTGTAGTCCAAAGCGTCGAAACCGAAATTGCTCCACCCCTGACGCTACAGGAAAAACCCCGAGTCGGCGAGGGGTTATTCACAGGCAGGAGGTCGCTGGCGTGCAGTCCTCAACTCCGCCGGGTAACCACACTGGCGATTCCGCCGGCGAGCAGCGCCGCGGCCACGGCGGCGAGGCCATAGGCCAGGCTGTGTTCCTGCGCCATCACGTAGATCCAGCGTTCGAACCCCGATTTGCCGATGCTGATGGGGGTCGTCGAGCTGGCGATCACCCGGCCCTTGCGAATCAGGTGGATTTCGGCGGCATAATCGCCGACCGGCACCGCCGCCGGAATCGCGATGCGCGCCCGGTAGAGCACGTTGCGGGTGACGCTGACGCCGCCGGCGATTTCGGCGAACAGCCCGCTTTTCTGCTTCTGAGCGATCAGCCCGGCTTCGAACGCCCGGGTTTCGGCGTCGCTGGCGCCGCTCGCCGGGGCGAGCTGCAGGTTACCGATGCCGATTTCATAGATCGCCGTGGTGCGATCATCGGCGAGATCGTCGATCGGCCGCGTCGTCGCCACGGCATAAAAGCCCGGCACGCTTTCGAATCGCACGGCATCGGTGTTGATCCAGATGCCCGCCACCCGGTCCTTGCGGCGGACCGTTACCGCTTGCGTCGGGCCGCGCACGACGATGGCGATATCGGGCGGCACATCGGGCACGGCACCGGCCGGATACTGGATGGCGCCGAACACCAGGAGGTCGGCACCCTTGAACGTGGTGTTGATATCGATTCGGCCCTGGCTGATGTCGGTGATCAGGGTCGTCGGGGCAGCACCCGCGAGCAGCGGCGATACCAGCAGGGGCAGCAGGCGTTTCACTGGGCGTATAGCGCATACAGCGCCGCCGGCCGCACGGTCAGCCCCCACAGCAGCCGCGCCGCCACCGCCAGCACGATCAGCGCCAGCGCCAGCCGCAGCTTTTCGGGCCGCAGTTTCTGCGCCGCGCGCACGCCCAGCTGCGCCCCGGCGACGCCGCCGACGAGCAGCAGCAGCGCCAGCACGATATCGACCGATTTCGATGAAGTGGCGTGCAGCAGCGTCGTCGCCGCGGTGACGAAGATGATCTGGAACAGCGAGGTGCCGACAACGGCGCTCGCGGACATGCCGAGCAGATAGATCATCGCCGGCACCATGATGAAGCCGCCGCCGACGCCCATGATGACGGTCAGCACGCCGACCGCGGCCCCGAGCAGCAGCGGCGCCAGCGGCGAGATGTACAAGCCCGATTTGTAGAATCGCGTCCGCCCCGGCAGCGCCGCGATCCACGGCACATGGCGGCGCAGCCGCATCGGCGGCCGTGCGCCCCCGGCCGCGACGGCGCGTGCCAGCCGCAGTGCGGCCAGCGATTCCTGCAGCATCAGCAGCCCGATGCCGCCCAGGAAGACGACGTAGATGATGTTGATGGTGACATCGATCTGGCCGATCTTTTGCAGCGCGCGAAAGATCACCTGGCCGATGCCGGCACCGACCACGCCGCCCGCCACCAGCACGCCGCCCATTTTCAGGTCGACCTGGCCGCGCCGCCAATAGGCCAGTGCGCCGGAAACGCTCGATCCGGTAATCTGGGTCGCCGACGAGGCAACGGCGACGGCGGGCGGGATGCCGTAGAAGATCAGCAGCGGCGTCGTCAGGAAGCCACCGCCGACGCCGAACATGCCCGACAGAAAGCCGACCCCACCCCCGAGCAGGATGATGACGAGCGCATTGACCGACATTTCGGCGATGGGGAGATAGAGATCCATCGCCGCCAGCCATAGCCGGGCCGGGGGCCGCGCGTCACCCGGTCAATTGCCGGCGGGGCATGCGGTCATTTCGGCGCGGCGGCCTTCTTCGCATCCTGCAGCTTCTTGAAATAGGTCCAGCTGGTCTCGTTGGGGCGCTTGTCGTCGCCCGGCGGCGGCGCGGTATAGGCGGGGTAGGTCGCGGCGATCTCGTCGGTGATGACCTTGGGCAGCCCGGCGATGCCATCGGGCAGGGTCTGGCCGACGGCATTGAACACCAGCAGGCCGTTGCGGCCGGTCATTTCCATCCACGGCAGCCACGGCGACATCCGCACCCACGCGATCGACGGGTTGGCGCGCGGGCGGGTCGCGTCGGTCAGGTCGGCCTCGTCGACGACGAAGTCGAAGATTTCCATCGAATGATATTGGTTGCCGACGAACGCCTGGTAATCGCCGCCCATCGGGTTGGTGTACCACAGCGGAATCACCGCCGGCATGAAGACGCGGCCGTTCTGGATGCGGGCGTTGAGGCTGAATGGCTTGCCGTCGGCGCCGACCGGAAATTGCGGCGCGCGCATGTTGACCGGATCGTTGGCGACATGAATGACATCTACTGTCTTTTGTGTCCAAGGGTTCTGCCATTGGCGCAGCACGGCGCCCGTCTTGGGATCCGTGTAGAACATCAGTTCGCGGCTGACCTGGCGGAACCCGGTGCCGCGCACCGGATCGGTTACGGTCACGCACTGGCGGATGTTCATGCCCTGCAGGTCGAACAGATGCTTGTCGGGCTCGCCTTCAACGCGCGAATAGACTTCGCCGGCCCAGTGATAGACGACCGCCTCGCCGTCCTTCGTCGAACATTGCACCTTGCGATAGGCGGTGATGGCATCGCCGGGCTTGGCAAGGTCGAGCCGCTTTGGCGCCGCCACCGTTGGCGCCGCAAGTCCCAGCGCCAGTCCGATGAGCAGCAGCGGCTTCATCATGTCGCAAGTCCCTTTTCGTTGACTTACGGATTTGTCCGGACAAATTAGGCGGCGTCAAGAGGGAGTGGCCTATGCGCCGCGGCGTCATCGAAGTCGGTCCACAGCGCTATCGCGAAAGCTATGGCCGCTATTTCGAGGAATTCACCGTCGGCGATGTCTATGAACACCGCCCTGGCCGGACGATCACCGAAACCGACAATGTCTGGTTCACGCTGCTGACGATGAACCAGCACCCGTCGCATTTCGATCACGTCTATGCCGCCAAGACCGAATTCAAGCGGCCGCTGGTCGCCTCGCCGCTGACCGTGGCGATCCTTGTCGGGATGAGCGTGTCGGATGTCAGCCAGAAGGCCGTCGCCAATCTCGGCTGGAAGGAAATCCGCATGACCGCGCCGGTGTTCGCCGGCGATACGCTTTATGCCGAGACCGAGGTCATCGAAAAACGCGAATCGAACTCGCGCCCCGAACAGGGGCTGGTGACGGTCAAGACCATCGGCCGCAACCAGGACGGCGTCGTCGTCTGCGACTTCCTGCGCACCATGCTGATCTGGAAACAGGGTTTCGGCCCGGGCGACGAGTAAAGCGTTATGGCCACAGCCTATCAGCAGACCCGCCATGTTGATGCGGCGTTCGAGGCCCAGCTGCTCGATTCGATCGACAAATGGATCGATCGTGAGCTGCGCCCCGTCGTCATGGCGCATGACCACGGCGATATCTGGCCGGAAACGATCGTCGACCAGATGGTCGATCTCGGCCTGTTCGGCGCGACGATCGGCGAGGAGTATGGCGGGCTCGGCCTGCCAGCGACGACCTATGCCAAGATCGTCGCCCGGATCAGCAGCTGGTGGATGGCGCCGACCGGGATCTTCAACAGCCACTTGATCATGGCGCTGGCCATCGAGAAGTTCGGCACGCCGGCGCAAAAGGCCAAATGGTTGCCCAAGATGGCGCGCGGCGAAATCCGCGGCGGCCTGGCGCTGACCGAACCCGACGCCGGCACCGACCTGCAGGCGCTGCGCATGACGGCGCGGCGGGATGGCGATCATTATGTCGTCAATGGCACCAAGACCTGGATTTCCAACGGGCTGAAGGGCCATGCCTTTGCGCTGTTGGTCAAGACCGATCCGCACGCCGATCCGCGCTATCAGGGGATGAGCCTGTTCATCGCCGACAAGGGGCTGCCCGGCTTTCGCACCGGCAAGAAGATCGAAAAACTGGGCTACAAGGCGATCGATTCGGCCGAGCTGATTTTCGAGGATTGCCGCATCCCCGCCGACCAGTTGATCGGCGGTATCGAGGGGCAGGGGTTTTTCCAGGCGACGGGCGGGCTGGAACTCGGCCGCATCAATGTCGCGGCGCGTGGCGTCGGGCTGGCCGACGGCGCGCTGCGGCTCGCGACCGATTATGCCCAGCAGCGCCACACGATGGGCAAGCCGATCGCCGAGCACCAGGCCATCCAGTTGAAGATCGGCGAAATGGTCACCCGCGCCCGCGCCGCCCGCCTGCTGACGCTCGACGCCGCCGAAGCCTATGACCGCGGTGAACGCGTCGACATGGAGGCCGGCATGGCCAAGTTCTTTGCCAGCGAGGCTGCCGTGAAAAATGCCGAGGAAGCCATGCGCATCTTCGGCGGCTACAGCTATTCGAAGGAGTATGACATCGAACGCTATTACCGCGACGCCATGCTGATGTGCATCGGCGAAGGCACCAACGAGATGCAGCGCATCATCATCTCGCGGCAATGGGTGAAGCGGAATCCGGCGTGAATGGCCGCTGGCTCCACAACCCCTCTCCCGCCAGGGAGAGGGAGGGGCCCGCGCCGCAGGCGTGGGAGGGTGAGGGCGAGCAGCCACACGAGCGCGAACGTCCCACCGGTCGCGCTCGCCGCCTGCGCCGTGAGGCAACCCCGGCCGAGCGCGCCTTGTGGGCAGTGCTCCGCAATCGCCGGTTCGCTGGCTGGCGTTTCCAACGCCAGGTCGTGATCGAACCTTACTACGCCGATTTTGCCTGTGCCGCCGCGCGGCTGATCATCGAAGTCGATGGCAGCCAGCATGACGCCGATCGGGCCAAGGACGAGGCAAGAAGCCGTTTCCTGGCAACAAGGGGCTATCGCGTTCTA